>JBEENF010000059.1:0-12870 GCA_041192325.1 Verrucomicrobiota bacterium | reverse complement strand
GTCCATCGTCATTCAAGGCGCGGTGGCGGTGGCCCTCGTGCTGGCCCTCCGGGAGCCGCTGCATCCGTTGCGCCTGTTTGACCGGCTCGCCGCGTACTTCGTGCTCGTGGAGTGGCTTGCGCTGGTCTTCGGCGTGGCGGCGATTTTCGTCCTTCGCCGGACCATGGCGACGATGCCGCGTCCCTTCCGCACCCCGGGCTATCCCTTCGTGCCCGCGTTTTTTATTTTTGGCACGATCCTTGGGCTCACCACGATTCTGTGGACGGCGTTCTCCACGGGCGATCTCTCGCCGTTGGTTGGGCTGGGAATTGTCGTCGTGGGTTTTCCCGTGTACCTGTGCTGGCGCCGCTATGGCTCCGCCCCCGCTCCGGTCGCCCCGGCGGACAAGGAAGCCCTGGTGAATCATTCTTCCGATGGACCCGACTCTCATGCCTGAACGCCCTCCTTCCTCCGCTGGCCGCGATGCGTTTCGCGACTACGGCCTCACGCGCGTCATCAATGTTTCGGGCACCGAAACCGGCAAAGGGGCCGGACCGGTTTGCGCGGAAGTCATCTCGGCCGTGAGCGCGCTCGTGCCCCACTGGGTGGACATGCTCGAACTGCAAAGCGTCGCCTCCCGCACCATCGCCGCGACCTTTGGCAGCGAAGCGGGCCTCGTGGCGCACTGCAGCGCCGCGGGCATGTCGACCGCCATCGCCGCCGCGATGACCGGAACCGATCTGGGGCGCGCCGAACGGCTGCCGGACACCACGGGGTTGAAGAATCGCGTGATTCTCCAACGCGGCCACAACGTGAACTACGGCGCGCCCACCACGCAGAGCATCCGCCTCACCGGCGCGGAGGTGGTGGAGATTGGCGCGGCAACGGAATGCCTGCCCCGCGAGCTCGAGGCCGCGATCGATGCGCAGACCGCCGCAGCGCTGTTCGTCGTTTCACACCACACGGCGCCAAGCGGGATGATTCCGCTCGCGACGTTTTGCGCGATTTGCCGCCGCCATAAAGTTCCCGTGATCGTCGACGCCGCGGCGGAACCCGATCCGCGGGCCTTCGTCGCGGCGGGCGCGGACATGGTCATCACGAGTTTGCACAAGCAATTCGGCGGGCTCACCAGCGCGACGCTGGCGGGGAAGCTCGAATTCATCCGCGCCTGTCAGATTCAGGAAAAAGGCCTCGCCCGCGCAATGAAGGTCGGCAAGGAAGGCGTGATTGGCGCCATCGTTGCGCTGGAGCGCTGGGCCGGGCGGGATCGCGCGGCTGGGTTTCGCCGCGCCGACGCCCGCGTCCTCCGCGGCGCCCGGCAACTGGCGAAGATTCCCGGACTGCACGCCACCGGCGTGGTTGATGCCACGAGCCGGCTCTTTTCACGCCTTCACGTCCAGGTTGACGAAGCGAAGCTGGGACGCAGCGCGTCGGCGCTGGCGGCGGCGCTGCTGGCCGGAAATCCGTCCATCATGGTTCGCACCCAGTTTGCCGCCGAAGGGCTGCTCCAACTTGATTTTCGCCATCTGTCGGACGAAGTGGCGGAACAGGTGGTGGAGCGCGTGGCGGAAGAGGCGCGACGCCCCGCCCAGCCGGCCGGCAAAAGGCGGGCCAGCGGGTCTCGCCTCCAGGCGCCGCAGTTTCCCCTGCCGCGAAATTCGCGCCGCTGAGACGGGCTGGCGCCGGGTCACTCCCGCACCAGCCAGCTCACCTGGCCGCCGCCGCCCGGGGCCTGCGCCAGCACCGACCCGAGAAACTCCACCGTCAGCCGCGCCGCCTCGTCGAACTTCCACGGCGGGTTGATCACGACCAGCCCGCAGCCTTTCATTTTCAGATCCGAGGAGGGGCCCGCAATCATGAGCTCCGCCGTCAGCGTCGGCGGGGGGCGCAGCGCCACGATGGCGCCAAGAAAATCGTCCACCCGCGCGCGCTCGGTGATCGGATACCAGATCGCATAAACTCCCGTGCGAAAGCGCTCCAACCCCCGCGCCACGGCGCTCGCAATGTGCGCAAACTCGCGCGGCGACTCGAACGGCGGATCAATCAGCACGAGCGCCCGGCGCTCCCGCGGCGGCAACATGCCCCGCAACGCCACGTAGCCGTCCATTTCGTTCACGGTGACCCGGGTATCGATCGCAAATTCATCGCGCAACGCCGCGGCGTCCTCGGGATGCAGCTCACAGACCGCCAGTCGATCCTGCAGCCGCAAGAGCAGCCGCGCGAGGTGCGGGGATCCGGGATAAAATTGCGGCGTGGCTTCGCGATTGCCCGAGTTGCGATCGAATTCCGTGACCAGCCGGACATAATCCTGCAGCAAGGGCGGAAGATCCGTGCGATGCCACAGGCGCCCAATTCCCTCCGGCCATTCGGGCGCCCGGGCAAGCGAAGTGCCCGTCGCGGCGGCCCGCAGGTCGTAGCGACCCCGGCCGGCATGCGTGTCGAGATAGAAAAACCCCTTCTCCTTTTTCTGGAGCGCCAGCAACAGTTGCGCCAGCAACGCGTGCTTCATCACGTCGGCGAAATTTCCCGCGTGAAAATGATGGCGGTAGTTCATGGACTTGCCCTCACGGCGCCGACCCTCGAGTTCGACGCGGGGGGCCGGACTCCGTGTTACTCGACCGGAACCTTGACGACGCTCTTGCGCACGAGCGTCGGGGCCGACCGCAGCCGCAGCGTGGGCATGTGTACGTCCACCGGATAAAAGATCGCCACCTGGCCCGGAAAAACCCGCAGCAGCGACGCATCGGGATTGTCCTGGAAAAGCACCAGATCCCGCTCCGCGTTGAAAGGCTCGCGGATCTTCATCTGCGAGAAATCGGCCACCTCAATCAGCTCCTCTCCTTCGACGACCGTCTGGACGTCGATGTACTTCCGGTGCGATTCGAAGAATCCGTCGGCGCGCGCCTTCGTCTCATAAACCTGCTCCACCGCATAGACGCCGTGGCCCAAATCGATTTTTTTCGCCTCGCCCGCGGGAATGGCGCGGATGCGCTGCTGCACGGAAGATCCGGCGCGCAGGAGCTCTTCGACATAGGCGAAGGCGATCGCGAACCCCGCATTGGGAGGAGTCTGACTGCGGACCGTTTCGAATGAACCGTAAAGTGCCATGGCGCGAGACTTCAGGGTTCGCTTTCTTTTCTGGCAAGCCGCGAAACCAAAGTTGCGCCACAGGGTCCGTGGTCGTTCTGTTCCACCCTACCCTTATGAAGCTCCTCTCCCGTCTCGTTTTTGCCGGCGCGCTCTGCGCCTCATCCGCCAGCGCGGCGGATTTCGAAGGTACCGTGACCATGAAGATGAGGCAGGCGAAGGAGGCGCCGCAGGTGGTGAACTTCAGCCTGACCAAGGGTCGCTCCCGCATCGATATCGCCACCCCGGACGGCAACGCCGCCGTCCTGTTCACAGCGACAGCCGGGGAGATGATCATTCTCCTGCCAGAGCAAAAAATGTATTTGGTTCAATCCGTGCCGAAGCCCGGTGACCTTCCCGGCGCCGGCGACCACCCCGATCAATCGGTCAAACAAACGAACGAAAAGGAAAAGATTCTCGGTTACGATTGCGTTAAATACATCTCCACCTCGCCGGAAGGCACGACCGACATTTGGGTAACCGACCAGTTGGGCGCCTTCATGGGCTTGGGCGGCGGGAATCCGATGGGCGGCCCCGGCAGCGGCGGTCCCGTGCCGCAGGCCTGGGAACAGGCCCTGCGGGGCAAGGAAGTGTTCCCGCTGCGGGTGATCACCAAAGGGCCGAAAGGTCGGGAAACCTTTCGCATGGAAGCCACCGCGGTGAAAAAGCAGCCGCTCCCCGCTTCAACCTTCAATCCGCCCGAGGATTTCCAGAAGCTGGATGTGGGGAACATGATGCGCGGCATGAGCATGCCGGGAATGCGTCCGCCTGGCCGGTGATGCCGGCCGACGGCCGCCCGGCCCTCGCCTGTTCCCGGAGAGACGCTGGCTTAACGCGCGCCGGACAGCGCTTTCGGTCGCGCAAACACTTCCGGCAGGGGCGGAGGAATGGGCTCGATCTGATCGATCAGCGTCTCTTGCGAAACCTTGCCGTCCACCGCCAGCGTGATCCGGTGCGCCAGCAGCACGCCTTGCACGGGACGATAGTCTTCGAATCGCGTCACCAACTGGAGCGCACGACCGCTCACGCTCTGCCGTTTTTCGATCCGCATCGCAATCAGATGGGTGTCCGCATCCAGGAGCAGCGAATACGTCTCGCGCAACGGGCGGGTGACCATGATCCGGACAAAAGACCGGCCGCCCGTCGTCACCTCGCCGCCGTCGGCGAAGGAATACCCGCCCGCGGCTCCGACCACCAGCGGATCGTCGAACTCGCTGTCGGCCATGAACGACTTGGCGAGATTTTCGGGCATGGGCTGGTACCGCGGCGGCCACGTGCCCGTGTCTATTTCCCACGGCGCCTCCACGCCGTCATAAGCCTGCACCTTCGTTCTTCCGCCGGAATCCATTTCCATGCGCAACCGGTCGGGACGGGCCGCCGTCAGGTTGAATCGAACCCGCGCGCCCGCCGTGACAACCGTGCCGGTGGCGCGCATGGCGTTGAGCGCTGCCACGCGAGCGGATCCGCCGAGGGCTGCCAAATGAAGGCGCGCCTTATCGCTCAATGGATCGCCCCGCGCCACGGTGGCGATCAGCAGGAATGCGAGCAGAGGTCGTATCGCCATCGTGCGAAGCTGCCAGACTTTCGGAAAGATCGACAAGCCCCCTTCGGATCCTTCGGGAAGGACACCCGGATTCACGCTGGTTCCGCCGGCGTGCGCGGGTCATAGTCCGCCCCTTTCGCCGTGCGCTCCGACGTCATTCGCATCCTCTCCGATGTCCATTTCGGTGACCGCGCCAGTCGTGTTCGAAAGCTGCGGCAACTGCGGCCGTTGCTACACGACGTCTCCGGCGTCGTGCTGAACGGCGATACCCTCGACACCCGGCCCGGCCCTGCGTTGACGGGCACCGCGGACCTTGTTGCGGAGGTGACGGACTTTTTCCCGCACGAAGTGCCCTCGGCCACGATGTTGACGGGCAATCACGATCCCGATGTGACCCCGCTCCACGCGCTCGATCTGGCCGGAGGCAGGGTTTTTGCCGTACACGGCGATGTGCTCTTTGATGAAATCGTCCCTTGGGGCCAGGACGTGCCGCTGGTCACCCGGTTGATGGCGGCAGAGCGGCTCATTCCGCCTCCCGCGGCGCTTTCCGAACTCGATCACCGCCTGGCCGTCTGGCGGCGGGTGGCCGGCCGCATCCCCCAACGCCACCAATCGGAACGGCACGGGGTGAAATACGCGTGTAAGTACGCCCTTGATACGGTTTGGCCGCCCAACCGGGTGTTAAAGATTTTTGCCGCGTGGCGGGAAGCCCCGCATCTGGCCGCCGCGTTGTTGCGCCGCCATCGGCCGGCCGCGCGCTTCATCGTCACCGGCCACACGCATCGTCCCGGCGTGTGGCGCATGCCCGGCGGTCTCACCGTGATCAACACCGGCTCTTTCTGTCTCCCCCTCGGCGGCTGCGCCGTCGATGTCACGCCCGAGCAGATCACCGTGCGCCAGGTGGTCGCCCGGCGCGGAGAGTTTTATGCCGGGAAAATCCTCGCGGGTTTTGCGCTCGCCGGGGAGTGAGCTTTGCTCGACACATCTTTATGAGCATCGAGTTCGGTTGGTGGACGAAGGAGCCCGACGGGCAAAAGTTCCAAATCAATGTGGCCGTTCACGGCGGCAACATCGAGTGGACCCGTCATCAGGGCCACCATTCGTCCTGGGATCCGTACACCCCCAACGACGAGGATCGCGCGCGGCTGGTCGCGGAAGCGGAAAAGCGCGTTCCGCGGCGGCTGATTTCAACCAAGCAGTTCGAGGAAATAAAACGCCTGAGCGAAAATACCGGGCCAGGAAAGTTGGCCGGCCGGCGGATTACGGGCAACGGTCCTTCCTTCACCTAACGGGCGCCCGACTGCCGGGCGGGGCGGCGCTTTTACGGCAGGCGCGGCGCGGCGATCGACCAGATGAGTTTGAAGGAGGGACAAAATTCCCCCGGCTCCGCGGCAATCCGTTGGGTGATTTCGGCCGGGCTCCGCCATTCGCCACACTCAATTTCCTCCGGTTGCAGGACAAAGGGTCCGTCGTGCCGCAGTCGGTACACCCACACGAATTCCCAGCCGGTTTCGTCACACGCCGGCAGGCGAAACCAGCGCTCCGGCGGCCGGCTCACCGTGAGGCCTATTTCCTCCGCCAGTTCGCGGACCGCAGCCGGATCGTAGTCTTCGCCCGCGTCGAGGTGGCCCGAACACGACGAGTCCCACAGGCCGGGCGAGGCATCCTTGAGCAGCGAACGTTTTTGCAGGAAGACACGCCCGGCGGCGTCGAAAACGAGCACGTGCACCGCCCGATGCCACCATCCTCGCGCGTGCACTCGCGCCGCAACGCCCGGCCGACCACTTCGTCGCGTTCATTGACCACGTCGAACCACTCCTCCCTGCCCCCGGCCTTTACATTGAGGTCCATTCGTGTCCATTCGTGGCGCTTCGAAGACAAAACACCATGCCGAAAATCGACATCAGCAAAGTCGCTGAAATTCTTAAGAAAAACCAGGTTGATCCGGCCTTGCTGCGACGCGTCGTGGAGGAAATGAACCTCGCCGCCCAGCCCGACGGCGGACAGGACGAGAAGCCGCCGGCCGTGAAAAAACAGTTCGTGATCCTCGTGAGCGATCCCGACGGCCGCATGCCGAAAACCGATTTCGTGGGCTGGGTGCTGCAAATGCCGGAGAACGAAAGCCCCGCGACCATCCAGGACCGCATCTTCCGCAGTTCGTACGATTTCAACACCACGAAGAAGGGCCAGTTGATGCCCGTGAAAACGGTCGGCGAATCCATCGAGAATGTGCCGGGCAAGTTTTTCAAGGAGGCCGACGTCTGGGTAAAAACCAAGACCCCGGTGCTCGTGTTGAAAACCGACAACGAAATCCCCAAGGAGTAATTTTGCTCCGGTGGGGTGTAGAACCGGTGCGGAATCGAAGATGAGTTCCTTCCCGTCACTTCCGCCCGGGTCCTCGCGCCCGCCGGGCCTGTCCGCGACCGTGCTCGTGGGATTGAACCTGGCGCTCCTCGCCAGTTGCAACAGGTCCGTCCCCGCCGCAGCGGGCGCCTCCTCCGCAGCAGCCTCCAGCGCCAGGCGCGGCGCCGCGGACGTCAGCGTGCCGCGGTACACCTATGAGGTGGTGAAGGTCTGGCCGCACGACCCCCACGCCTTCACGCAGGGACTCGTCTTTCACGACGGCCGTTTGCTCGAGAGCACGGGCTTGAACGGACAATCGTCACTCCGCCGCGTCGACCTGGCCACCGGGCAGGTCCTGCAGCAGGTGAAACTGGCGCCCAGTTATTTCGCCGAGGGCATGACCGTGCTGCACGGAAAGATTTTCCAGCTCACCTGGCAGAGCCAAAAAGGCTTCGTTTACGATCTCGCCACCTTCGCGCTCGAAAAAGAATTTACTTACACCGGCGAAGGCTGGGGCCTCACGACGGATGGAAAGTCTCTCATCCTGAGTGATGGCACGCATCAACTCCGGTTCATCGATCCGGTCACCTTTCAGGTCACGCGCGCGGTGGCGGTGCTCCACGAAGGCCGACCGCTCAAGATGCTGAACGAGCTCGAGTACATCAAAGGCGAGGTGTTCGCGAACATCTGGCAAAGCCAGTCGGTCGCGCGCATCGATCCCGCCACGGGCCGCGTGCTCGGCCTGATCGATTTCCTGAACCTTCTGCCCGCCAACGAGCGCCGGCCTGACACGGACGTGCTCAACGGCATCGCCTACGACGCCGCCACGGACCGGCTGTTCGTCACGGGGAAAAACTGGCCCAAGCTCTTCGAGGTGCGACTGAAAGTGAAATGATCCCCGCGGTCGCGGCCGCAGGTCGCGGGGCAACCGTGACCTTCCCGGCCGGAACCGATTTGCATTTTTCCCGCCGCCTGTGGGTAATCTGCCGGCTGCACTAACCACTCACCTGTCTTGCCTCCGCAAAATCCCCTCTCGCCCCTTCTCTACGCCAGCACGGAAACGAGCGCCGACGCGCTCTATTTTGGGCGCGTCAATGTCCCGGACGCCTTCATCGCCTTCGGCCACAAGAAGAAGAAATACGCGATCGTCAGCGCCTTGGAATATGGCCGGGTGCGCCGCACGTCGGATTTCGACGTCGTGCTGCCTTTGGAATCCTACCGGCAACGCGCGCGGAAAATATGGCCGCAACGCGTGATCGGCGCCGCCGAGGTGATTTACCTTGCGGCCAGGGAACTGGGCCAGACGCGGTTCGTGGTGCCGGGTGATTTTCCCGCCGGCGTTTACGAAAAGCTGTTTGAACTCGGGCTTGATCTCGACGTCGCGGAGGGCGCGCTGTTTCCGCAACGCGAACTCAAGACCCCCGTCGAGGCGGCCGCGATTCGCGAGGGTAACCGCTGCAGCGCCATCGGGATCGCCGCCGCGGAACGGATGCTGCGCGCGAGCAAAATCCGGGGCCGCAAGCTCCTGCTCGACGGCAGGCCGCTCACGAGCGAGCGCCTGAAGATCGCGGTGGAAACGGCCTGTCTCGAAGCCGGCGCCGTTTCACTCAACACCATCGTCGCCGGCGGCGATCAGGGCTGCGACCCGCATGAGCGCGGCTTCGGACCGCTGCGTCCCCACGAACTGATCGTCGTGGACGTGTTTCCCCGCGTCACCAAGACCGGCTATCACGGCGACATGACGCGCACGTTCCTGCGCGGCGAAGCCAGTGACGCGCAACGCGCCCTCGTCGCGGCGGTCCGCACGGCCCAACGCGCGGCGCTCAAAGCCATCCGCGCCGGCGTCAGCGGGCGGGCCGTACACCAGGAAGTCACGGCGGTTTTCACCGCGCGCGGTTACGAGACGAAGACGACATCCCGGGGTTCCGTGGGATTTTTCCACGGCACCGGCCACGGTCTCGGCCTCGCCGTGCATGAATCGCCGCGCATCAGTCCGGCGGTCGACGACAAACTGAAGAAGAACGCGGTGGTGACGGTCGAACCAGGACTGTATTACCCGGGAATCGGCGGCTGCCGAATCGAGGACGTCGTGCAAGTTGCCTCCGGGCCCGTCAAAATGCTGTCCCGCTTCCACTATAATTGGGAACTACGATGAAAAGCCTGTTGCCGCTACTGAAGAAGATCGCCGGTCTGCGGGTGCTCGTGATCGGCGACATGATGCTGGATCACTACATCTGGGGCGATGCGACGCGCATCTCGCCCGAGGCTCCCGTGCCCGTGGTCGACATCGACCGCGATTCCTGGACGGCCGGGGGCGCGGCTAATGTCGCGCTCAACATCGCGTCACTGGGGGCGCGTTGCTCGGTCTCCGGCTATATCGGGAAGGACAGCGACGGAAAGCGCCTGACCGATATTCTCCACGCGAAGAAAATTGCCACCTTCCTCACGCCGGGCGATGCGCCCACGATTGTGAAGACCCGCGTGTTGGTGCAGCACCAGCAACTCTGCCGGCTCGATCGGGAAGCCGCGCCTTCCGAATACGCCCTGACGGCGAAACGCGCGGAAGCGTTGCTGGCCCGCGAAATCGCCGCCTGCGATGCCGTGATCCTTTCTGATTATGCCAAGGGGGTGTTGACGGGGGAAGTCGTGGCGCGCGTCACGGAGCTCGCGCGGGCCGCCGGCAAGTTCATCGCCCTGGATCCGAAGCCGAAGCGGCAGTTGCCGTTCTACGGGCTCGATCTGATCACGCCGAACAAGCGCGAATCGCTGCAACTCGCCGGCATCGAGCAGGCCCCGCACACGCGGTTTCCCGCCGCGGAGGTCTGCGCGCGGCTGCACGAACTTTATGCGACCCGGCACCTCGTCATCACGCTGGGCGAAGATGGCATGCTGCTCAGCGCCAATGGCCGGATCATTCGTACCATCCGCACGGCGGCACGCGAGGTCTTCGATGTTTCCGGCGCCGGCGACACCTCCCTCGCCGCCCTCGTGCTCGCTTTGGCCGCGGGCGCGCCACTGGAGACCGCGGCCTTTTTCGCCAACGCGGCCGCCAGTGTCGTCGTCGGCAAGATCGGCACGGCCACCGTCACGCCCAGCGAATTGCTCCGCGCCGCGCGGGCCCGCTGATTGTTACTCTGACCCGCGGGCGAGCCAGCCGGCGGATTCCTCCCGACTCATCTGATGTCCAAAGCTCTTTTCCTCGACCGCGACGGCACCCTGATCCTGGACAAGCATTACCTCTTCGATCCCGCCGGCGTGGAGTTGATTCCCGGCGTGAGCGCAGCGCTCTCCCGCGCGCGTCAGCTCGGCTACAAGCTCTTCCTATTCACGAACCAGGGGGGCATCGGCCGCGGTTTGTACACCCTGGAAGATGTGCTCCGGTGCAACCAGCGCATGGAGGAGCTGCTCAACCTTTCGCCGCCGGTCTTCGATGATATCTGCATCGCGCCGGAATCAGCCGCACAGCCCCCTGTCTACCGGAAGCCCTCGTCGCGGTTCATCACCGAGAGCATCGCCCGCCATGGGCTCGAGCCGGCGCAGTGTTGGATGATCGGGGACCGCGAGAGCGACATCCAGGCCGGCCAGAATGCGGCCATCAACGTGGCCGCCGTGTGCTCGGGCAAACACGATGGAGCCGGCTGGGCCGCCGCGATGCCGGGCATCCCCGTTTATCACTCGCTCAGGGAATTCGTCGCGACGCTCTCCTAGGTCGCGAGCTGTCCGTGTTCCGTCTGCCATGCCTGAACTAGCCGAAGTCGAATTTTATCGGAAACGGTGGGATATCGCCGCACGCGGCGGGCGCGTGCTCCGCGTCGTGACCCACGACGAGAAAAAGCTGCTGCGCAATCTGGACCTGCCCGCGTTTCGTCACGCGCTCACGGGCGCCAAATTTGTATCCTCCGAGGCCGCGGCGAAGCAGATGCTTTTTCGTTTCAGCGGGAACGTCTGGCTCGGGCTCCACCTGGGCATGTCCGGGGAACTGTCGGCCCAGCCGCCGGATTATGCGGCGGGGAAACACGATCACCTCATGCTGGTAACGACGAAGCACGCGCTGGTGTTCACTGACCCGCGCATGTTTGGACGCATCGAGTTTCACGTTGGCCCGCAGGCGCCGCAGTGGTGGGCAAAGATTGCGCCGGCGATTCTCTCCGATGCATTCACGCTCGAAGCGGTGGCAGATTTTCTCCGCCGCCGCGGCCGCGCCCCTCTCAAGGCCGTTCTGCTGATGCAGGAACGTTTTCCCGGGATCGGCAACTGGATGGCGGACGAGGTGCTCTGGCGCGCGGCCCTCCACCCCGCCCGGCTGGCGGGGTCGTTGACCCGGGCGGAAGCACGCGCGCTCTGGACGGAATGTCGTCGCGTCTGCCGGCAGGCGCTCGACGCCATCGCAGGCCCGGGCGACAAATTGCCCGTGGATCTCAACGTCAACATTCCGCGCTCCTGGCTGTTTCGTCATCGCTGGCGCGCGGGCGGAAAATGTCCAAAAACCGGCGTGCTCCTCGCACGCGCCACGATTGGCGGGCGCTCCACCTGCTGGTCGCCGGCGCGGCAGAAACTGCCGTCACCCTCCCGGCCCCCACTAAAATCCTCCCGCGTCGCCCGGCTCACGCCATGACGGCTCCGATAAAAAGACTGCGGCTGGACGAGTTGCTGGTGGCACGCGGGCTGGCCGAAACCCGCACGCAGGCGAAGGCGCTGATCATGACCGGCCGCGTGCGCCACGGCACGGAGCGGCTCGACAAACCGGGCAAGGAGTTTTCCTCCGATCTGGAAGTTACGGTCGACCAGCCGCCGCATTTTGTCAGTCGCGGCGGGGAAAAGCTCGCGGCCGCGCTGGAGCGCTTCGCGATCGGTCTGGTCGGCGCGCACGTGCTCGACGTTGGGGCGTCCACCGGCGGTTTCACCGACTGCGCGCTGCAGGCTGGCGCCGCGGACGTGGTCTGTGTCGACGTCGGTCGCGCCCAACTTCATGCCCGGCTGCGCGGCGATCCCCGCGTCACCAATCTGGAGAAAGTCAACGCGCGCCACCTCACGGCCGCCGTCCTGCCGCGGAGCGATTTCGACGCGGTCACGATGGATCTTTCCTTCATTTCCCTGACCGCCGTGCTGCCGGCGGTGTGGCCGCTGCTGCGCACCGACGGCCGGCTGATCGCGCTGGTCAAGCCGCAATTCGAAGCGGGCAAGGCCGCCGTCGACAAGGGCCGGGGTGTGATTCGCGACGCCGCGGTGCAGGAGAAAACGCTGGCGACCGTTCGCGAGTTTGCCCTCAGCCGGTTGCCTGGGGCGACGCTGGTGGGCTCGATGGATTCCCCGATTACCGGCGCCGATGGCAATCGCGAGTTCCTGCTGGTGCTTAAGAAAGCCTGAAGCCGCCTTGCCCGAACCCCACGGATCAGGCTTTTCATTGCCCCAAATTACCGGACATTAGCCCCCAGCCATGAAGCCCATCCGCCTGCTCGCCTTTGTCGTCAACGAGGAAAAGGACGGCGCCATGGCGCTCGCGAAGGAGCTAGTGGCGCTCGCGCGCGAGGCGGGCGTGAAGACCAAGCAGACCACCCGCTTTCCCCTCCAGCGCGACTTTCTGCGGGGCTGGGATGCGTGTTGCGTGATCGGCGGTGACGGCACGCTGCTCGGCGCCGCGCGCGAATCCGCGCGACATCAGGTGCCGTTGATTGGCGTGAATCGCGGCAGCCTTGGCTTCCTCACCACTTTCTCCGCCGATGAGGCGCGCGCCGATTTTGCCCAGCTGCTGACCGGTGACCTCAGCATCGATCACCGCGCCATGCTCGATTGCTCGACGGGCCTGGGCGGACATGATCTCGCGCTCAACGACGTGCTGATCAAGGACGCCGTTAATTCGCGGCTGGTGCGCCTCGAGG
>JBEENF010000058.1:0-12945 GCA_041192325.1 Verrucomicrobiota bacterium | reverse complement strand
CGGTTACCGCTCCTCGCGTCGACCCAGTCCCAGCAGGAATATTATGGTCGCCGAAAGCAGCATGGACACCGCGAGGAAATAGAGTCCGCCCACGAACGAACCGGTCACCGCCTGCACTTTTCCGAGCACGTAAGGGCCGAGAAAACCGCCCAGGCTCCCCACCGTGTTGATGAACCCGATGGCGCCTGCGGCAGCCGTGCTCGTGAGCAACATGCTCGGCAGCGCCCAGAACGCGGGGAGATACGCCTTCAATCCGCCCATCGCCACCATCATGCAGGCGATCGTCGCGAACAGATTCCCCTGCGTCAGCGGTGTCAGGGCCATCGCCAGCGCGCCAATCGCGATGGGCATCACGGTGTGCAGCCGCCGCTCGCGGGTCCGGTCTGAACTCCACCCCACCACCAACTGGCCCACGAGCGCCACCAGCGGCGGCAACATCACCAGCCACGTGAGTTTGTTGAAATTGAGCGCGTACCACTGCTGTAAAATCGTGGGCAGGAAAAAGACCACGCCATAACTCCCCGTCACAGTGCAGAAGTAAGCGAAGGTGAGGAACAGAACCTTGCGATGCTTGAGCGCCTGGAGCACCGTGAGGCCGTGGCCGGTGCGCGGGCGCGCGTTCTCGCGCGCGAGTTCCTGCTCCAGCGCCTCGCGCTCCTCCGCGGTCAACCACTTCGCGTCGCGCGGATGATCCGTCAGCAGGAACCAAACCACCACGCCCAGCGCGAGCGCGGGAAACCCCCAAAAAATGTACAGCCACTGCCACCCGCGCAGACCCAGCACCAGCGGATGATATACCGAAAGGCCGTTGATCACCTCTTCCGTGCCAATCTTGAGCAGCGCAAACGAAATGTGCGGACTGACAATTTGCGCCACCGGGGTCGCAATGAAGAAATACGCCAGGGCCCGTCCGCGATCACGGGCGGGAAACCAGTGCGTCAGATAAACCACCACGCCGGGAAAAAAACCGGCTTCGGCCAGGCCCAGCAGGAAACGCACGGAGTAAAATTCCCCCGGCGTGCGCACGAATCCCGTTAACGCGGCCATCAACCCCCAGGTCAGCATGATCCGGCAAATCCACTTCCGCGCGCTCCAGCGTTCCACAATCAGCGATCCGGGAATCTCGAGTAGAATATAGCCCAGAAAAAACATCCCGGCCCCCAGCCCAATGACGGCGTTGTCGAAACCGGGCAGGTCTTTGACCATCGTCAGCGCACCGATCGCGACATTCGAACGATCAACGAAGGCAATGACGTAACAGAGGAAAAGCAGAGGCAGCAGCCGCCAATACGCCTTGCGCGTCGCACGCTGCAGCGCGGTGGGAGTCGCTTTGGTTTCCGGGGAGGGACTGTCGGTGATCAAAGTCGATCGGCGGTTCAGGATTGAAATCGGCTCGCGGCGCCTGCCCAAGCGTTCACATTCACCGGCGTCGAAACCACCTTCGCCTCCAGCCGGTTTTCCAAATGGTCCGGCGTGGGCGCGCGAAACACATCGCGATTTAGCCCGAGTGGAATTCGACCGCTGCAATCCAGATATTTCGTTCCCCCCGTCTCGGCGCGGCAGATGATCCGGGCGCCGTACCCGAGTATCCCCGACATCATCGGCTCCACCACCTTGCGGGCCGCGGCCACGGCGACTGTGGCATCGAACGAGCTGCCGCCCGCGCGCAGGATCGCGAGGCCGGCATCCGTGGCGAGGGGATGCGCGGAACCTATCATCCCGCCCGTGGCAGTGGCTGGGCGAATGACGGTGTTGCGGGTTTCCGCGCCGCGCACACCGGCCAGCGCGAACAGACTACACGCAACCAGAAGGGATCTGAAATCCATGGCTTAATTGAAGGAAGGGCTTTTTGGGAGTTCCGTTGAATTCGTCGGAGCGGGGTGGAACCCACTTTCACGAACCCGCAGCAGGCCACAAGGCATCCGAGGAAAGGGAATGGGAGACCCCATCGTGGCCCGTCCCGCGCTGCCCACGCAAACTCTTCCCGCAAGGGCGTGGTTTTTTGGCGCCAGGCAAGAGCCCGTTCGGTGCACGGCACGGGTGAAGCCGGGGATGTTCGCGTTGCCCTCGCGCCCAGATAGCCCCCGCGAAATTATTGTTTCCTTGGGTCCGCGGCGGCCCTATCTGGGGGACCCGATGACGCACCCCTCGCTCGATTCTGACTCTGCCCGCCTCGCGTTCGAGACGGCATTGCGGGAGCACAAGCCCGAGTTCGAAACATTTTTTCTTTCCCGCTTCATTGGCCTGCGTTTCACCTACGCGGACGGGGGCTGCACGATCGAGTTTCCGGTGCACAATTTCATGTTCAACCCGCAGGGCAGCCTCCATGGCGGGGTGATCTCGTTCGCGCTCGACGTCAGCATGGGCCACCTGCTCCGGCATACCCTCGGATTCGCCGGCACGACCATGGAAATGAAAACGCAGTATTTCGCGCCCGTGCGCGGCCCCCAAGCCCGCTGCCACGCGCGTTTTTTGCACCAGGCGAAGAGTATCCATTTTTTGGAAGCACACTTGTTCGACGCGGACGGCGGCCTGGCCGCCGCTGCCACGTCCACTTGGAGCGTTCGTCGGCCGGCGACCGCCCCGGAAGCCTAACCTCCGCCGGACCGGCGATCGCACCGCCCTGGCGCGGGCGAAAACATTTCTGATCTTAATGAAACCAACCATCCTGAGCTGTGCCGTCACCGGAAGTTTTGCGACGCGGGAACACAACCCCGCGCTGCCCGTGACGCCGGAAGAGATTGCCGACGCTTGCATTGGCGCGGCCCAAGCCGGGGCGGCCATCTGCCACATCCATGTACGCGACCCGGAGACGGGGCGCCCAAGCATGAAACTCGAGTACTATCGGGAAGTCGTGAACCGCATCCGACGCAGCGACGTCGATCTCATCATCAATCTCACGACGGGCCCGGGCGGACGTTTCATCCCCAGCGACGATCAGCCGGACAAACCGGCGCCGGGATCCTCATTGACCACGCCGGAAATCCGGACCGAACACATCGTCGAGCTCAAACCCGAGATCTGCACGCTCGACCTGAACACGATGTGGTTTGGCGGCGGCGCGGTGATCAACAGCCCCCGCAACATCAAGATCATGGCGGAACGCATCTACGCGGCCGGCGTTAAGCCCGAACTCGAAGTATTCGACACCGGGGATTTGATGTTGGGACGCGAACTCGTGTCTGACGGCACCCTGAAGTTGCCGGCACTTTTCCAGATCGTCACCGGCATCAATTACGGCATGCCCTCGACGCCGGAAACGATGGTGCTGGCGAAGTCGCTGCTGCCGAAAAACTGCGAATGGGCGGCCTTTGGCGCCACGCGCCACGCTTTCCCGATGCTGGCGCAGGCCTTCATTTTGGGGGGACATTGCCGGATCGGCATGGAGGACACCGTTTATCTGGCCAAGGGCGCGCTGGCGCCGAGCAATGCCGCCCTCGTGCAAAAGGCGGTCAACATCATCACCCATCTCGGTGGGCAGATTGCCACCGTTGCGGAGACGCGGCAGTTGCTGGGCCTCAAGCCGCGTAGCGCAGGATCGGCTGGCTGATCCCTGTGGAAGCCGCCGGGTCTCTTGCCGCAAAACTTCCTTTGCAGTCACTCGTGGGCGACGCAGCTCCCCTAAAGCTCGACGGGCGCGTTTCCGGCGGCCGGAGATTTCATCTAACGTCTTGCGAGGTCCCAACAATTCGGCTCCCAAGAAACGCCGGAAACCATGGCCATCGCCTTGGCGTTCCTGTGTCGGGCGGACCAATCGAGTGAATCTGCTGAGCCGCGCGTGACGGGGAACCACGTTGCGCCGATGTCGATATGCCGGGTTGAGTTCCCTCGCCGGATCCAACCACGTCATCACCTCGCTTGCCCGAGGCCCGGGGAGAGTACAGTTTCAGCGCGCGCGCTGGGAAGACATGCCCATGCAATATATGATCGTCAACGCGCTGGCTGAATTGGAATTGGCGGCAGAACGATGCGGCACGGTGACGCAGATGATGAGTGGCAAGGACCTCAGCAACCAGCAGATCCCACTCCGCGCCGGCATGCCGGCTTGATCAGTGCATCTGGCCGCCGCCGGAAACACTAATGGCGAGCCCGGTGAGGTAGTCGGATTCCGCCGAAGCGAGGAACGCGGCCACGGCGGCGACGTCGCTGACCTCGGCCATGCGCCCCAGCGGCGATATCGTTTTGGCCCGCGTCATCATCATGGCCCGCTGCTCCTCCGTCGTGCTGCTCGAAAGCGCGAGCGCCGCGGCGATGTCGTCGATGCGCTCCGTCACCACGAGGCTGGGACAGATCGCGTTGACGGTGATGCCGTGCGGCGCGAGCTCCTGCGCGAGGCTCTGGGTAAAACCGATGACGGCGAACTTGGAAGAGCAATAAGCCGCGTAACGCGGCTGGCCGGTTTTCCCCGCGGTCGAGGAGATGTTGATGATCCGACCGCCACGCGCCGACTGCGGACCGCGCAGCATCGCGCGCGCAACCGCCTGACTGCACAGGAAAGTGCCTTTGCTGTTCGTGCGTTGGACCCGGTCCCAATCGGCCTCATCCAATTCCACGACCAGCACGCGATCGCGTCCCGCCCGCGCCCCCGCGTTATTGATCAGGATATCGATCTTGCCGTAGGCCGCGACGACCTGGTCGACCATCGCCTGCACCTGCGCCGCATCGCCAATATCGGCCACGATACCCATGGAGCGGCGACCCAATTTCTGGATCTCGCTCACCACGTGCGACATGCCGCGCCAGTCGCTGCCAGGAGCGGCGGCCGCGTGAACATCGTTCACCACGACGTCGGCCCCCTCCTGCGCCAGGCGCATCGCGATGGCGCGGCCAATGCCGCGCTCCCCGCCGGCGCCGGTTACCAAGGCAATCTTACCTTCAAGTTTATACATAAAAATTTTGACCCGCCGGGGCCGCGCGCCCTTTGCGGTTTAGTGCGGCACCGTGGAGCTCAATCCGCCATCCACGACGAGTTCGGCGGCGGTGATGTAGCTGGCCCGATCCGACGCGAGGAAGACCGCCGCGTTGGCGATATCCCAGGCCGTTCCCATCCGGCCAAGCGGAACGACCTTGTGGCGCTGCTCTTTCATTTCCTCGAGCGTGCGACCGCCGTAGGCACTGCGCAGCAGGGCGCCAATCCGGGGCGTGTCGATCAAGCCGGCGACGATCGTGTTCGCGCGAATGCCATAGGAGGCATAATCGATCGCCAGCGTGCGGGTGAACGCGAGCGCCGCCGCCTTGGTCGTGGCGTACGCGAGCGACGAATAACCGAGGTGGCGCAACGCGGCGATCGAGGATGTGGTCAGAATGACGCCCTTGCGGCGCTCCATCATCGCAGGCAGCACCGCCTGCGCTGCGACATGCAGGCAGGTCACGTTCCCGTCCTGAATTCGGCGCCAGTCGGCCGGGCTCGTGTCCCGCGCGTTGCCGCTCTTGCTCAAGCCCACGTTGTTGTGCAGCACGTCAACCGGGCCCCAACGCTCGACCACGTCCCGCACCAGCCCACTCGTCGAGGCGTCATCGAGCACATCGACGCGAAAAGCCTCCGCGTTGCCACCTTCGGACCGAATGAGCTCCACGGTTTCAACGGCCGAGTCCACGTTCAGGTCCGCGACGGCAACAAGGGCGCCCGCGCGCGCATAAGCGATGGCGATGGCGCGGCCGATGCCCCACCCGGGGGCGATCGATCCGCCTCCAATCACGAGGCAGATTCGTTGGTCCAATTCCTTTTCGCGCGAGACCTCTTCCTTCATGTCGACCAGCTTTTCGCGCCGCGACGGTTTTGGCCATCGGTAAAATTTTCGTGGCGGGGACCTGCTTGCGCCCCCCACTCCCCGCGGTGCTGAAATCCACGAAGGCATGAGACCCCGCGTGACCCCACCGAGCAGCCGTATGCCGCTGCGCCTTACGCCCCGACGCCGACCCGCATCAGCATCATTGGCCAGAAGTTCCTCGCCAGGCCGCGGCGGCAATCGTGCTTTGGTTCGGCCTCCGGTTCGGCAAAAGATCGGACGCGCAGCCCAGTTGCTGCCCAACCGCAGGTGACAGCGCACAGCGCCGCTCACAGCGGCAGCGCTGTCGCGAGGTCAACGCCGCCTGCGCGAAGTAATAGTCGCGGTCGCACGCCGTCCCCGCCAACACTGGTGACCAGGCAAGTGCTCCCCTGAGAAATCCGTCGCATGAAAAGTATTATTCCCCTATTGCTCCTCGCGCTGGCCTGCGTCGCCTCCGCATCCGCCGCCAATCTCGCCGGCAGCCGGCCCAACATCGTTGTCGTCATGACTGACGATCAGGGAAAGGGCGACCTGGGCTGTCTCGGCAACCCCTATCTCCGCACGCCGAACATCGACCGGCTTTATACGCAATCGACCCGCTTCACGGCGTTCCACGTCAGTCCCACCTGCGCGCCAACGCGGTCCGCGATCATGACGGGCCGCCATGAATTCATGAATGGCGTTACGCACACGATCCTCGAACGGGAACGCATGACGCTCCAAGCGACGACGCTGGCCGAATCGCTGCGCGACGCCGGATACGCCACGGGTATTTTCGGCAAATGGCACCTCGGCGACGAGGAGCCTTATCAGCCCCACCGCCGGGGATTCACTGAAACCTTCGTCCACGGCGGGGGAGGCATCGGCCAAAAATACGATTCAAGCTGTGCCGACGCGCCGCCGAATACCGTGAAAGAAGGCCAATACTTTAATCCCGTGATTCGTCACAACGGGAGCTTCGTCAAAACCACGGGCTTCTGTACCGACGTGTTTTTTCAGGCCGCGCTGGGATGGATCAAGCAACGCAAGGATTCCGGCGCGCCGTTCTTCGCCTATTTAACCCTCAATGCGCCCCATGGCCCGTTCATCGCACCAGAAAAATCCCAGCAGCGATTCCTGGATCAAGGATTTGAACCCGAAGCCGCCGCGCGGCTCGGAATGCTGGAAAACATCGACGATAACATGGGGCAACTGCTGGCCAAACTGGCGGAATGGCAACTGGAGCGAAACACTCTGCTGATCTTCATGACTGACAACGGACAGGCGGGCGGGGTCGGGCGGAAAGCGCAATTGAAGGACAAAATCGTGAACATGGATACGTGGGGCTTCAAATCCGGCAAGGGCACCCCTTACGAGGGGGGCACCAGCGTGCCCGCGTTTTGGCGTTGGTTGGGCGTATTGCCGGAGGGCAAGGACATCAACCGACTCACGGCGCACATCGACCTGTTCCCGACCTTCGCCGCGCTCGCGGGCGGCGGCGCTGGGACAAAGGCGCCGATCCCAAACTCTTCAAGTTCACCGGCTGCGCCGTGCGCAACACGCGTTTTCGTTTCGTAAACAACAAAGAGCTCTACGATATTTCCGCCGACCCCTTCGAGAAGAAGAACGTCGCTGCCGAACATCCGGCTGAGGTTGCGCAAATGCGGGCCGCATATGATGCCTGGTGGGCGGAGACTCTGCCGTTGCTGGTGAACGAAAATGTCCCCAATTCCCCTGTCCGTCCGTATTTCGAGCTCTACGAAAAACAGCTGAAGAGCGGCGGAATTCCCGGATGGACGCCATCCTTTTAACCCCCGCCCCGCACCCGACTGTTCGCTAATCACGCGCCCTCACCAGATGAAAAAAACTCTCCTCGCGATCGGGGCTCATTACGACGACTGCGTATTCGGCATTCCCGGCATCCTGCTCCAGGCGGTGAGAAAGGATTACCGCGTCGTCGTGCTGTCCATCATCGGCGATTACACGAACTGGCCGCCCGGCAGGGGCCGCGAGAAAGAACTGCGGGAGGTAAGCGAAACCCTGGCGCACAATTTGGGCATCGAAAAGCGCTTCCTGAATTATGCCTCCGGTCGTTTTCACTTGAACGAAGAGACCAAACTCGACGTCGCGAAAGTCGTCGCAGAAGTACGGCCCGATATCGCGTTCACCCTGTGGCGCGATGACCGACATCCCGACCACGAAGCGGCTTCGGCGATCAGCCGCGCGGCCCTCGCCCAAGCGGGCCGGATCCTCGGCGACAGCAGCGTGAAAACACCCGAAACGTTTTTGTATGACAATGGCCCGGGACACACGATCGGCTTCGAACCCAACACCTTTGTCGATGTGAGCGATGTCTGGCCATCGGCCATGGAATGGCTTGGCAGTCTGATGGGGTTCGTAAGAAACAAACCGTACAACCCCGGTGAAGCCGACGCCGCCGTGACGGGAAGAGCGACACTCGCCCGATATCGCGGGGCCAGTTGCGGCGCGCAATTCGCGGAAGCGTATTGGGCCCTGCGCGTGCGCAAGACGCAGATTTTGTAAGTTTCATTTTTCCCGGCCGCCCGGCGCGGCTCAGCCGGAGACGCGACGCGGGCCCCACCCGCCTTGATTTTCACTCCCGCCGTGACTGCAATCTGGCCCATGCCCCTCCGTCTGCTTTCAGGCTCAAAAATCCATTTACGTCTGCTGCCAGTCGCCTGCGCAGCCCTGTTTTTTTGCTCCGTCGCCAGCGCCGGGGATGCTCCCGTTCGCGTCGCCATCGTCGGCCTCGAGCATGGTCACGTCGGGGGATTCATTACTCGCGTGCTGGCCCGGCAAGACGTCCAACTGGTCGGAGTGGTTGAAGCGCGGCGCGAATTACGCGAACGCGATGCGCGGCAATACAAACTCAACCCGGCCCTGATGTTCGCCCGGATGGAGGACCTCATGGCGGCGACAAAAGTGGACGCCGTCGCCACCTTCACTAACACGTTTGATCATTTGAAAGTAGTCGAGTCGTGCGCCGCGCTGAAGATTCCTGTCATGATGGAAAAGCCGCTGGCGGTGAACATGACGCACGCGCGCGCCATGGCCGCCGCGGCGAAACGCAGCGGAATTCACGTGATCGTCAATTACGAGACCACGTGGTACGCCGGCAACCACCACGCGTATGCCGCGATTCACCAAGACAAGGCAATCGGGGAAATCCGTCGCATCATTGTGAACGACGGCCACAGCGGACGGGGCGACACCGCACCGAGGCCGGAATTCAGCCAATGGCTGAAGGACCCCGCCAGCGGAGGCGGCGCGCTGCTCGATTTTGCCTGCTACGGCGCCGATCTCGTCACCTGGCTTATGCGCAACGAGCGTCCGCTTTCGGTCGTGGCCACGACTCAGCGTTTACAACCCCTCAAATATCTTCACGTGGAGGATGAGGCCACGCTCGTGCTCACTTATCCGAAAGCTGTCGCGCTCATCCAGGCGTCGTGGAACTGGCCTTTTGCCCGCAAGGACATGGAGGTATATGGCCAGCGTGGATCGATCCTGGTGCCCCAGAAAGATATCGTGCGCCTGCGCGTGGGCACGGCGGAAGAACGGGTACTGACGCCTGCTCCGCTCAAAGCGCCGCACGGCGATTCGATCTCTTATCTGGCCGAAATCGCCCGGGGACGACTGCAGCCGGAGGGTCTGTCCTCGCTGGAGGTTAATTTGATTGCGACCGAAATTCTCGACGCCGCCGCCGAGTCCGCACGCACGGGCAAGCGCGTCGATTTGCTGCCGTCAAAGCTTTAGGTTTTCCTCCCACTGCACGCGCGCCGCTCGCCCAATCGGGGCCAGTCGGCGCAACAGTTCGTCAGCGCTTGGTAAGGTCCCGAATGTAGAGATCCTTGAATCGCATGTCGCCTTTGCCTCCCGAGTGAAGTTGCAAGGCAATATAGCCATCGAAGGAAATCGGGGCGGGATCGGTAAAATCAACCATCACGACGCCGTTCAGACGCGAAATGTAGCGGTTGCCACGCACTTCGAGCAGATAGTCGTTCCAGTCGTTGGGCCGGATCACCAGCTCGTTTTCCGGCGCCGGCCAGACTACTCCGCCGCGATGGCCATCGCCGAAAATCCCGCCGGTGTGCCGTCCGACGACACGATCGATTTCAAATTGCAACCCATGCGCGATCTTGGTCGAGCCCGGCTCGAACTCGGTGCGGAAAAATACTCCGCTATTCCCATCCGCCTCGCACTTGAAACGCAGGGACATTTGAAAATCCACGTACTTCTTTTCGGTACGCAGGTAGCCGTAGCTCGTGCTGATGCCCCGCCCGTGGATCACGCCACCCTCTTCGACTTCCCATTTCTCCTCGCCCACCTTCACCCATCCCGTGAGGTCTTTTCCATTAAAGAGAGAGACCCAGCCGGTGGCGGGGCTGACTGACTTCCTGGCGACGGGCGTGCGGG
This sequence comes from Verrucomicrobiota bacterium, assembly GCA_041192325.1. Classification (GTDB taxonomy): domain Bacteria; phylum Verrucomicrobiota; class Verrucomicrobiia; order Opitutales; family Opitutaceae; genus ER46. The sequence goes on along the minus strand of JBEENF010000058.1, from coordinate 2,761 downwards.
CCGCTTCCGCAAAAAGCAGGGAGGCGCTGAAGCACAGAGCCGCCAAGGCGACCACTCTGGCGGGAGAAAAACCGTAGCGGAACGGGGAGAGAGGGGTGGATTTCATCGGGGATAGGAGAAGATTAGTTATGCAAGAGGGATCCGGGAAATCCGCGCGAGACCAGCGGACCAGCTGATGGGAAATGCCAGCGGAACTTTTGCGCTCACGCGCGATCGTCCGCGCTGCGATTAGGCGTTCTTTTGCCGGGCCCGATCCAATGCCGCAGCGATCTCGGTCTCGATGGCGCTCAGGGGATTAAGCGGACGCAAGGGATCGGCGCAGGGGGTAACCGCGTTGGTCACCGCGTTCCAATGGACGGGGCCGAAGCGAGCCGGCGCCGGCTGCCCGGCCAGGATGTGCCCCAGCGCATCGCCCTGGTTGAAATGCCAGAACTCGAAAGGAAAATGCATGAACCCGTGCCTTTCCATCATGGCAGTAATCGCCAGCCGGTTCCGCAGCGCTTCCGCCGAAACGAACGGGGAGCGCATGGGCGTTTGTTCGCTCATCTCGAGGTAAGGTTTTCCCCGCGACACTTCCAGGCCGGTGTCGCGGTGAAAAACGGAAATGTCGATCGCCGAGCCGGACATGTGCGTCCCGATCTTCGGAATATTGGCGATCAGCACAATGGCGCGCCGGAACACGAGTTCCACCGGGGGAACCTCACCGCCATTTTCCCAAATGCATTTGCGTAGAATCGCATCGAATAACTCCGGTTTGCGCACCAACTGCCCCTGCATCTCGAGCGAGCGATAACCGTCCTCGATTTTCAGAACCCATCCCCGCTGGTTCATTTCACGACCGATCGTCATGACATGCTGCACCAAACTCTCCCGCATGAAAAATACGCGCTCGAGCGCCCCGGCAATTTTCGTGGTGGAGAATTGCATTTCGACGCCCGCGCCCGCCGCTGCTTCTGGCAATGAGGCAAAGCCCTCGCCGCACTCACTGACTTCGAAGGGAAGAATTTTTTCCACGAGCTCGTAGCCGAGCTGCATCTGCTCGGCCCAATAGGCACGACGCGCTGCGTCGTCATTGATACTCGTCGTCGAGGGAGCGGTAATCATGAGCGGAAGAAACGGGGTAAAAGCGGAGGGTAATCTGCAGGAGGCGAACGGCGGCGGCTTTTACAATTATCGTACCACGCCCTCGAGCGCCGGACTGGGCGGCAACGACGCGGGCTCGTCCGGGAGCAGTTTTTTGGTGGCGTTCATGGGCAGAACCACGAGGCCAGCCAGCAGGAAGGCTCCCGCGAGTGTAAAGAAAACCAGCGTTCTTCCGTCGCCGCCCCCGCGAACGAGCAGCCACGGCACAGCCATCGCGCTCGCGCTGGCACCGAAGTTGCCCCACATGTTGCCCCAACCCATCGCGGCGGCCGTGCCCCGTCCGCCCACATCGGTCATGAATGCCCACGTCGCGGGGTTGGCCATGTCGGTACCAAAGGACACCACCGCGCAGCAGCCGATCAGCAACCAGGTCGAGCTCACGTAAGGACAACACAGATACGCAGCCGCGCACAGGAACATGGAACTGGACATGGGAATCACGCGACCCCAGCGCAGGCCGAAACGGCGCGTCGTCCAGTCGCAGTAATAGCCCCCGACGACCTGCCCGAGCATGCCGAACGCCAGCACGTAAGTGACCATGCGGCCGCCCTCCATCTCACCGACGCCGCGCTCCTGCACAAGATAGGTGGGTAGCCACGTTACGAGAAAGACCCAGCCCACATTGGAAAGCATCTGGTTCGCCGCGTTGCACCAAAGGCTGCCGCTGCGTGTGAAACTCCAGAGCGCGCTCTTCAGTTCACGTCCGCTCAATTTCTTCTCCGGGCCGGGTGAGCCGATGAGTTTGAGCTCGGCCGCATTCACCTGGGGATGCTCCTCCGGACTTGAACGCACGAACTTCCAATAGATTAGAGCGATCACGAGTCCCGCGACGCCATCAACCCAGAGCGAGGTGCGCCAGCTGCCCAATTTCAGAATCATCCAGATCGTCAGAAACGGCGCAAGGGTGCCGCCGATCCGACCACCCAGCGCGACCATGCCGCTGGCCCGGGCACGCCCATCCACCGGGGCCCATTTGCGAATCACGGCGGCGGACGTGGGATAGGCGCCGGCTTCGGAGATACCGCAGAGCAGACGGGCGATCAGCAGTCCCAGAAAGCCGTTCATGAACCCGGTCAGCATCGTGAAGATCGACCAGAGCGTAATGTAGATGGTGAGCATCGCCCGCGCGCCAAAGCGATCGCTCGCCCACCCCGCCGGCACTTGAAAGAGCGCGTAGGCGAAGAAAAAAGATCCCAGGATTTGTCCAATCTGTTCCTTGCTGAGGTTCAGGTCGTGGTTGAAGGAGGCGGACTTCACGATCTCCCCCATGCAGATGCGATCGAGGTAAAGGATGAACGCCATCAGCATGCTCACCGCAATGATGCGATGGCGCACATTCGTCGGCCGGTTGGTGGCGATCATAGGCGGGCCGGGGGGCTGAAGAATATCATGGGGAAATCAAGGGGTGTAAGCTGTCCGGTTCGGCCAGCGCCGTTTGGGTTGAAGATCGACTGACCTACCGCTTCGAAGCCCGGGCCTCGGCCGCTTGGGCCTGCTCCATCTCGGCGCGTTTCTTAAGGTCGACTGGATGCTTCGAGAAAGATTCGAAAACATCCCCCATCACCAGATCGGCGAGGCGGCCCAGTTCCTTCAAAATGACGGGCTCGGCCTCGGACGA
>JBEENF010000057.1:0-13029 GCA_041192325.1 Verrucomicrobiota bacterium | reverse complement strand
TGAGGTTGATCACCGGGAATAACCCGCACTTGCTGGAATCCCTCAAAATAATTCTGCGGGATTTTTAGGGATGCGGGTTATAGTGAAGTAAGTCCCATTCATGAACTCACCTGAAACCTTCGATACCCTCGCCCGCGTGATGCGGGCCTGGCGCCTTCAGCCGCCGCGTAACCCGGAATTTCGCGCCGGGGTCTGGCAGCGCTTGCGGGCAGGCCAGCCGTTGTCGTGGGCGGGCTATGTCCGGGCGCATGCCGCGCCGGTGGCGGCGACGCTGGCACTCGCCGTGGCGGTCGGGGCGTTGACGGGTCGGGAGCAGGCGCGCGCGCGCGTGGCGGCTGAACGAGCCGAACTCGCGGCGAGCTACGTGAAGGCGCTGGATGCGCGCAGCATGGTCATGCCATGAGGAACTTTTTGGTCACCGGCCTGGTGGCGGTCCTCGCCTGCGCGGGGGCGTTTGGGGTTTTCTATGTCATGAACGGAAACCGCGCGCTGCACCGGGCGGCGCGGGAGGGAGACGCGCTGGCGTGGTTGCGCGCCGAATTTAATCCCAGCCCCGCGCAGTTTCGCGCCATCGAGAAATTACACGAGAGCTACGCGGTGGAGTGCGGGAATCATTGCGCGGCGATCATGCAAGCGCGGCAGCAGGCGGCCCCCGCCGACCAGGTGGCCGCGTTGGAAAAGACCTGCGTGGACGCGATGACGGCGCATTTTCGCCGGGTGGCGGAATTGATGCCGGCCGGCCAGGGCGAACGGTATCTGGCCACCGTGTTGCCGCGGGTGGCTGGTTACCAGCATGACGCCGCGCCGACCTTGCGCGCCACCCCTTGAGCGACGACGCCGACCTCATGGGCCGGGTGCAGCGCGGCGATGAGGCCGCGTTGGGCGCGCTGATGGAGCGGTGGGAATTGCCGGTAAAATCTCTCGTGGGCCGGTTGGTGATGAATGCAGCCGAGGCCGGGGAATTGGCGCAGGAGACTTTCGTCCGGGTGTGGCAGCAGCGGGACCGGTATCGCCCGGGCGCGGAATTCAGGCCGTGGATGTTTTCCATCGCCATCAATCTCGCGCGCAACCGGCTGCGCTGGTGGCGGCGCCGCCCCGCGGTGTCGCTCGACGAGTGGCAGGAAGGATCGCAGGCGGAGGCGGCGGCCCGAGGCGCCGGGAACCCGGTCGGCGCCGGGGTGCTGGAACGCGAGGAGCGGGCGATCGCCGTGCGCGAGGCGATCGCGGCGCTGCCGCCGGAACTCCGCGAGGCGATTGTGCTGTTTGAATACGAGGAAATGTCGCAGGCTGAAATCGCCGTGACCGTGGGCGCGACCGTGAAGGCAGTGGAGATGAGGGTCGCCCGCGCGAAGGAAAAGCTGCGGGACGCGCTGCGCCGCTGGGTGTGAGACACAGGAAGGCACTAAAGGCGCGACTTGGAAGTCCCGTCCAGCGCGCGGGTCAGGCGAAAGAAATGCCAGAAACGGCAGGGGGTTTCAGGCGCCTGAGTGAGCACCGTTTCGCGTGCCCGCTCCTTTGCTTCGGCCGCAAACCCCGGCGCGGCGCAGACCGGGGTCGGCGTGTTCGACGACCTGGAACTACAGCACCGTGCGCAGCTGCACGCTGTCGACCACCCGCTCTTCGGCCAGGATGTCCGTGGCGATGATGAGTTTGTCGCCGACCTGGATCCGTCCTTCACGCCGCAGCAGGTTGATGGCGTTCTCGATCGTGGCGTTTGGATCCTGCGCCAGCGGCAGCAGGAAAGGCTCCACGGCGCGGAGCAATCGCAGCTGGCGAAAGACTGCCGCGGAGGGCGTGAATGCCAGGATGGGAGAGTGGGCGGGTCGCAGCGAGGCCAGACCCTGCGCCATGAAGCCGTGCCGGGTAAACGTGATCAGCCGGGAATGCGGCAACTGGTTCGCGAGCACCACGGCGGCGTGCAGTACCTTCATGCGTTCGTGGGTGAAAACGGCGGGCTCCGTCCATTCGTCGTTGGCCTCCCGCTCGATCCGCCGCGCGATGGTATCCAGCATGGAAACACATTCGAGCGGGTAGCGGCCGATCGTGGTCTCGCCGGAGAGCATCACGCAATCGGCCAGTTCATAAACAGCGTTGGCGACGTCGGTGATCTCCGCGCGCGTGGGCACCGGCTGGGTGATCATCGATTCGAGCATATGGGTGGCCACGATCACGGGCCGGCCGTGGGAGAGGCACGCGCGCACCGCCCGCCGCTGAATCACCGGCAGCTCTTCAAACGGGCATTCGATGCCCAGATCCCCGCGCGCCACCATCAGCGCGTCGCAGGCCCGGACGATTTCATCCAGATTATCAATGGCCGACTGGTCCTCGATTTTCGCGATGATCCGTACCTTCGATTTCCGCTCCACGAGAAATTCGCGCAGGTGCTCGATGTCCACCGCCGCGCGAACGAAGGACAGCGCAAGAAAATCAATGCCTTCCTCCAGCCCGACGGTGGCATCGCCCCGGTCCTTTTCCGTGAACGAGGGCAGGTTTACCTTCACGCCCGGCAGGTTGATGTGCCGGCGGGATTTCAATTCACCGGGAATGAGCACGCGGCAGCGGATATGAGCGTCGCTCTTGGCGAGTACCTCCAGCCGCAGGAGCCCGTTGTCCACCAGCACCTCGTCGCCCACCGCGATGTCGTTGACCAGGTCCTTGTAATTGACGTCGACCGACCGGATTTCCTCGGCGCTCCCGCCGCGTTCGGCGCTGGCGCCGGGTTTAACGGTAAAATCAAAAATCTCCCCCACCGTGAGCTCGAGCGGCACTGTGAGGTCGCCGGTTCGGATCTCCGGCCCTTTGATATCCATCATGACCGCCACGTCGCGGCCCACGCGATGGCTCGCAGTTCGAATCCGGCGGATGATACCGCGGGTCCAGTCATGGGTCGCGTGCGCCATGTTGAGCCGGATGACATCGGCGCCCGCGCGGATGAGCTGCTCCAGCATCGCTTCGCTTTCGGTGGCCGGGCCCAGGGTTACGATGATCTTGGTCCGGCGGAAAGGGGGGGCGACGCTCATAGCCCTTGAGGGTGCGGGTGACCGGAACCGCGCGCAAGCCTCCGGCCAGATCCAGCGAATCCGCGGTTTTTCGCGCGACTAAATGCCCGCGCCCTTTTGGTTATTTTTCTTCGCCGGCGGCGCCGCTTCGCGCAGTGGCTTTAATCCGTCCGCGGGCTGATTCCAAAGGCGATAGGGATCGTCGTGGCGGCGCATTTCAGTCAGCAGCAGCGCCTCCATTGCCTGCAACTTGGCCGCGTAACGCGGGTCGCCGGCTAGATTGCGCTGGTGGGGCAGCGGCTGGTGGTGGGTGAGCGCGACGACTTGGGGGTCATGATGCTGCTCCAGCAGCTCATGGGGATTTTCGGCCAGATTGAAAAGCTGGGTTTCATGGACCTTCCCGCCCAAGGCGTCGAACTTCACGAGTTTCCAATCCCCCTGTTTGACCGCGCGCATACCGGGCTTGGTGCCGCCGCAGAAGGCGCCGAAAAGCACGTCGCGCACCGTGTCGCGCCGTCCCTCGAGCACGGGCCGGAAGCTGATGCCCTCGTTAGTCGGCGGCGCGGGAATGCCGGCGAGATCGCAGAGCGTGGCGAGCACATCCAGCAGGTAGATGTTTCCCCTGGCGCGCGAGCCGGGCTTTATCCCGGGCCCCTTGACCACAAACGGCACGCGCCACGCATGCTCGTACAAGTGTTGTTTGCCCTGCAAGCCGTGGCGGCCGATCGCGATCCCGTGATCGGAGGTGAAGAAAACGTAGGTATGGTCGAGCTCACCCATGGCTTCAAGCCGGGCGAGCACCCGGCCCATCTGCGTATCGATGCTTTCGCTGCACGCATAATACCGGCCGATTTCGTTGCGGATGGTCGCTTCGTCGCGCCGTTCCCAAACGCCGCTGACCAGCGTCTCGTCGCGGCCGCCGGGCTGGCCCGGGTTGAACGGATGCGCGGGCAGATAATTCACGGGCAACGCGGGAGCCTTGGCATTGGCCGCAGGCGGATGGTCCGGGTCCGTGTGATTGACCGCGCCGTATTTCGCCAGCAGCTCAGGCGTGCCGTTGCGCGGGTCATGCGGATGCGAGAAACCGAAGTAGATGAGAAACGGATCCCGATCGCGCCGGCGCTGGCGGTCCTGCAAGTAATTGAGCACCTGCTCGGCGTGCCAGGGACTGCCGGTGTCGTCAGTGTTCCCGACTTTGGCCGCGTCCTTCCGCACCGTAAAGAGCGCGTTCGCCGCCTGGTAGCTGTTGCCCGCCTTGCAAGTGCGCATCGTGGCGTACCCAGCGCGGTTAAAAACCGCAGCCATCGTTTGATCGACGATATCCGGCGGACAGCGGCCTGCGGGGTAATCCGGAAAGGCGGAATTCGTGAGGCTGGCGGGCAAATGCCAGAGCGTTCGTCCGGTCATGACCATGTGCCGCGACGGCGTACACACCGCGGAAACGAACGCGCCCATATGTGCGCGCCGTCCAGCGTCATGCCCTGCGCCGCCAGCCGGTCGAGCACCGGGGTTTGCAAGGTCGTTTGGGGATCGTAAATTCTCAGACCTTGCGCGGCCTGGTCGTCGGTGATGATAAACAGGAAATTCGGTCGCTTGGTCGCGGCCTGGGCCTCTCCCGCCAGCGCGAGCCAGATCAGGATTGGAAGGAAGCAGGAACGGGATCGGAACAGGTTTTGTTTCACGCCAGGTTTTGGGGAGGGGTGTTCCGTTCGCAGTACGTCAGAGCGGAACGCTGCGTCCACCTTTGCGGGCTGATTCGGAGCGGAGCAGGACCCGTGGCCGTTGCGGGCGTTTCCCCCGTCATTTACCGGCAGGGAGCGCGCCCCGGAGTTCGACCGCCTCATCCGCGGGCGCGCGTCAGGCGCCGCCAGCCCGGGGTGCGCTTGCGGGCCTCAATGGCGATGCTGCTCATGGTGCTGCCGCAGCAAATCCTTGCCGTAGTCGTTGCCGTTGGGCGTGCGGACCACCACGTGAATGTGATCGCGGATCGGCAGCAGCGGATCCTTCCGCAGATGCCGCGTGTTGGCGGGGCGCTGGTGATCGAATTCGATCAGAACGACGGGGCTGTGAATCCGATAATAGAATACCGCGTCCGGGTCGTCCCCGCCGATCCAGGCAAAATGCGTTTTGTCTAGCTGCGCCCGGACATCGTCCATTTTTACCCGCGCGTGTCCCTCGTCCATGTTGTTCACGTAGAGCTCAATGAGTTCGAGCAATTCGGCGCGCCGGCGCGGTTCGAGTTCGGCGGCGGGCAGACCGGCGTAGTCGAGCACGACGTTGTCCTTGAACGCCTCCGTCAGGTTGTTGTTGCCCGTTTTCGAGACCTCGAGCACGGCCTTCTTTCGCTGCGCCGCGCTGAGGCCCTGCAGAAATTTTAGTCCCCGATTCTGTTCATCCTGCAGGATGGAGACGCCCTGGTATTTTCCCGCGCGGGCAATCACCGGCTCCGAACCGTAAAAGGCCGGCGACATGACCACCTGGTCGCCGAGCACAAAATAATTGATGATCAGGTGGTGCCCGTCCATCTGCCAGCCCCAGGGCTTGTCCGCCGAGGGTTCACCCATGACCGTGAGGTGATAGAGCCACTCTCCGTATTCCGTAAAGTTGTTGTTGTTCAGCTCTCCGAGCGTGTGGTTCAACTTCATGATGTCCTGCGACAGCTTCAGTCCCTGCGCGCTCAACGACGCGCGCATCAGCCCGAAGGCAGCGGTCCGTTGTTCGGCCGTCATCTCCTGAAAACTGACGCCCTGGCGCGCGTAGCGGTGGACGTTCATCCATTTGCGCCACTCGGGATCGTCCACGGGAAAAGTGGTCTTGGCGCGTTGCGCGGGGGACAAGGCGGCGAGGAAAGCGAGGGCAGCCTGCCGCACGGGCTCGGTGGATACGCCGGTCGCCCTGACGGGAAATAAACCCGGCTGCGGTTTTCCCGCGGTGGTGATGCCCACGAAAGGTTGCGCGAGCGCTTCGGCTTCGCGCGACGAGGCTGTCGGTCCGCGACCGGCCGCCGGCGGTTGCGCGGCGAGTGAGGTGAGCGGCAGCGCGAGGGCGAGGAACAAGCGGGGATGGGTCAGCATGGTGGGAGGGGTGGCAGCCATTCAGCCCGGCTCGGCGCATGACGCCACCCGAAACTTGTCCGCCACGTTTCGAGTTTCCCGTTGGCGGGAAAGCGTCCGGAACGGCGGCGCAGGTGGCGCAACGGAAGCTGAAGCGAGCTGGAGTGCGGGCGCGTTACCGGTCATCCTACTCTCTGAATACAAAATTATGAATATACTCCGACCAACTCACCGACCCGTAATAATGAGCCAGCTCCTGGCGCTGGCGGTTGGCGCCGCGCTGGCGGTTTTGCCTGCGGCGACCGGCGCTCAATCCGGGGCCCGCCCGGCCGACGACGGCAAATTGCGCATTATGGTCTTCGGCGCGCATCCCGATGACGCGGAACTGAAGGCCGGCGGAGTTGCCGCCCTGTGGGCCGCGCGCGGCCACCAGGTGAAGTTTGTCTCCATGACGAACGGCGACCTCGGCCACTATGAGTTGAGCGGCGGCGCCTTGGCGCGGCGCCGGAAAGCGGAAGTCGAGGCGGCGGCCCAGCGTCTGGGCATTCAGACCGAGGTGATGGACGTTCACGACGGCGAGCTGATGCCGAGCCTGGAGCATCGGAAGAAGATGGTCCGCCTCATCCGGGAATGGCGCGCCGATGTGGTCATGGGCCATCGACCGAACGACTATAATCCGGACCACCGCTATGTGGGCGTCCTGATGCAGGATTCCGCCTTCATGGTAACGGTCCCCTTCTACGATTTGCACACGCCTCCGACCGAGCCCAACCCGGTGTTTCTGTTTCTCTCCGACGGATTCCAAAAACCGAACCCGTTTCAAGCCGACATCGTGGTCGCGATCGACGAAGGCTTTCAAAAGAAAATTGATGCGCTGGATGCGTTGCCCTCACAGTTTTATGAAACCGTCTACGGCGTGGACGCGCAGACGAGAAGAGAGCGGCTCGCCGCGATTCCCAAGGATGCGGCCGGCCGCCGCGCTTACGCGGAGCAGCGATTCGGCGGCGCCGCCGGCGCGGTGGCGGAAAAATACCGCGCGCAATTGGTCAAGCGCTACGGCGCCGCGGCGGGCCAGGCCGTAAAATATGCCGAGGCGTTTGAGGTCTGCGAATATGGGCGGCAGCCGACGGAGGACGAAATCCGCCGGCTGTTTCCCTTCTTCCCCGCGCAGTGAAGGTGCTGCAGGGAAATGTCGGCGGCGGGATGTATTGATGCACCAAAGGATGCCCGCCAAGCGATGATCGTGCCTTTTCCAGCCGCCCGCTTTCGCGCGGGCGCGGCATCACGGAGCGAACGAGTCGTGGCGCCGCGCGCCGCGGCGGTTTTCAGTACGAGCGCTTGGGCGTCGTGGGCGCCGCAAAAGCGGGCAGGAGGCCGCCGGTGGCAGAGCCGTTGGTTTGGGGGCCCGTATTCAGCGGAAAACCGAGCGCCGTCAAATCCGCCTGGGTCTTAAACAGGCTGTTCAACACGCAGCGATAGTCGCTCGTGACATTGAAGAAGCGGAAGCCCAAGTCATGGTACTTGCGCACCTGATCTGGGGGACACGGAATGGCGGCCACTTTGCCGTGTTTCTTACAAGCCGTGACCACCTGGTTCAGAATGGCCACGACTTCGGGATCGTCGGTCTGGCCCAATTTCCCCAGCGACAGCGTGAGATCACCCGGACCAACAAAAAGCACGTCGACGCCGGGAAGCGCCGCGATGGCGTCGATGTGGGGCGCGACGGCGGGATCTTCGATTTGTACGACCAGGAAATTTCCGTCGTTGGCGCGCGCAACATATTCGGACTGAACCATGCGACCGAAATTGGATTCTGCCTGGACGCCATCGAGCCCGCGATTGCCCAGCGGCGGGAACTTCATCGCATCGATTACCGCTCGAACCTCATCCACGTGCGTGACCTTCGGAAGCATGATGCCGCGCGCGCCCGCCTCGAGCAACCAGAGGAGATCGGTATAGTTGGCGGGTTTGACGCGAATCAGCGGATCCATGCCGCCGAGGCGGCAGGCGCGGAGCAGCGAATAAATTGACGATGGATCCAGACGTTTGTGCTCCAGACAAATCCAGATGGCGTCGAAGCCAAAGGTCCCCATCAGCTCGATGATGTCCGGATCAGTATAGGATGCCTTGGCGCACAAGACCGTACCGCCGTGCGCAATTTTGTTTTTAACCCGGGATGAGAGCATGAGATGCGACGAGGGGCGAAGCGGAGGGGAAGCCCGGGGGCGATGCTCGCAAATGGCGGCAGACCAAAGTAATGTCTGGCGGTCAGGGCTGTTTACGAACGCGCACGGGCGCCGGTGGTTGGGGCGGCAACCGTACGGGCCCAAAAGCCGGCAGCGCGAGATCCTCGGAGTCGGTGAGATTGCAGATCGGATCGTGGCCATGGCCGTACCACAGGTCAATTTGCTCGGGGGTTTCCCGGACGGAGTTGGCGCTAAGCACGATTTCGCCGGTGGCCGCATCGACGGCGACGCGGAAGAAGAGGGGAAGGCGGCGACCGTCGGGTGTCGTTGCATCAAAGCCGAAGATCCGACCGTGGTTGGTCTGCAGGGCGCCATTTACGCCCGTCAGCCGCACGCGGAGTTCATTATGGGAAGTCCAGCGGGCATCCACGAATCGGGGGCCGCCGCGACCTTGCGCGGCGTTGGCAAACCGGCGGCCGAGACGGGTCTGGGCGTCTTCGCTGATATGAATCAGGTCCCGCATGTCCAAATCGACGGTCGCAACCATGCGAACCTTCGGGATCTCCGACTCGGATACACGCTGCGCCTCTTGTACTCTATTCCAGTCGCCGTAGAACTCCGTGGGCTTGTTGATATAGCGCGCCAGTTGGGCGTAATAGAAGGGAAGATCGGGCCGCTTGAGGTCCTGGCGCAGCCGCGTCACGAATTCCTGGAATTTCGCCTGATACATCGCCGCCGGTTTTGGACCGGTGTCGTTTTCTCCCTGATACCACAGCACGCCGGTGATGTTTCCGCCGGTGAGTTGCACGCGGTCAATGAGACGCTGGTAAAGGGAACTGGCGTCCTTGCCCGCGAGGTCTGGCGACCACTGCGCCATCGAAGTGCCGCCCTTCGCGCAGGGCAACAAGCCGATGGGAACGCCCGACTGGCGAATCATGGCCAGGGCAAAATCCAATCCGGGCCCGGTTCCCGGCCGGGTGACGCCGGGCGGCAGCGACTCATCGTGGAGGGGATGAGTGGCAACCTGCCAGACGCCGTTCAACGCCATCATCCGCACCCGCGGATCCGTGGCGTGGCCGGGGACGACGCGCGCGCGACCCACCATGTTCGATTGTCCCGCCAGAACCCAGAGGTCGCCGACGTAGATATCCCGAAAAGATTTTTCCCCCACGGTCTTTCCCGCGCCGTCGTCGAACCTGATCTGGATCGTGTAAGGCCCGCCGGCAGCCAACGGCGGCAGTTTCGTTTTCCAACTCCCGGATGAAACGGGGGGCAGCTCGTGCCAGCGCCCGTTGTCGACCCGGCTGAAAAGCCGCCCCGCGGTATCCGAAGCGCCCGATACGATCGGCGACGCGGCGCCGTTGGCCTCCCGCTGGAGCACTTGCGAATCGCTGAGCCCCGTGAAAAGCAGCGCGGCGAAAAGGGTGAAAGTGGATATCATGGACGGGATCCTTGTTCGGCCAGCCAGCGTACCGCAGTCGAGAAATCGGTCTCATGCGCGCCATCGAAAATCGTCAGGCGCACGGGGCCCGCGGTCCGCCGGAAGAGCACGGCGCGGGTGCGCGACGTTTCGGTTGCGGGCTCCGACCGGAGATATTCAGGGATCTTTGCCTCCCGGGTAATGAAACCGATCTCCTCGGCGCTGAAGGCTTGACCGGCTTTGCCGTTGGCCGCGGCGAGGCGGTTGAATGCGCGCAGGGAGTTGCTGACGGGAACGGAGCCTTGGTGACCGTCGCGAAGGCCCACTTGAATATCGATGCGGAGCCCCGCGGCGCGGTCCAAATGAAAAAGTGGCGACCGGCTGCGATATTCGGCCGCTGTGGCGGGAGAAGGCGGACCACCGCAGGCTTGCTCCAGCATCTTGTGGTAATTGGAGCCCTGTTTCTGCGAAAACGCATGCCAGTCGGCAAGGTCGGTGATCGGCACCCAGGCCGATACGGCTGACCATAGTTTCGGTTCCGCGTGCGCCATCATCAAGGTCATGTGTCCACCGCCGGACCCGCCCACGAGATAGATGCGCCGCGGATCGACGCGCGTGTGTTTTTGCGCGTAGGCGACGGCGTCTACGATATCGCGGATCGCCACGGGGGAGGCGCAGGCGTCGGGACGATTGTTGGGGCCGCGGAAGTTCGGAGACAGGAACGCCCATCCCCGTTTGGCGCAGTCCCGCGCGAGGGAGGCGGCGCCGAGCCGCGCGGACCAACTGTGCAGATGCACGAGCAGAGGCGCGGGTTCCGCCGAAGGATTGGGCAGGAACCAAACGGGCTCGGCCACTCCGTCGAGGCTGTTGACCACGGTGATTTCCTGCACTCCCTCCGGCGGCGGAGTTGGGGCTTTGCGGGGCTCGGCGCCAAAAAGCAGCGTGGCCAATCCGCCGGCCAAAAAGGCCATCCAAAGGACGCGGCTCATACCGGACGACGTAGATGAAAGCGCACGCACTGTTCTGCGGTCTGATCCGTCTGACGTGCGAGATAATCGATATACGCCTGGTGCTGCTCGTCCACGAAACGGGGGTCCAAGCTGACCTCGCTGATGCCCAAATAACGACCAAAGATGAAGAGGGGATTAACGGTGCGTTTGAGTGCGTTCGCCAGCCAAGGGTTGCCGCTCAATTCCCAGATCAAGCCGTGGAATGCGATTTCCACGGCGTCTCGGGCGGGGCGCTCGCTATCTTTGAACAAGCTGACGAGTTCGTCCTTCATCTGACGCAGGCTCTCCAAATTGGCGGGCTGAACGCGTTCGCGCGCTCGTTCCAAGGCATGGGACTCCAGCATCAGTCGGAGTTCACTAATGTGAGCCCGATCCTCAGCGCTGAGCTTCACCACGGAGAAACCGCGGTTGGGGGAGTGGGTAAGCAGGCCCTCTTCGGCGAGAACGAGTAGCGCCTCACGAATGGGCCCGCGACTTACTTCGAACTTTGAGGCCAGTTCGACTTCGCTCAGATCCTCACCCGGTTTGAGCACCCCCTCGCGTAAGGCACCTCGGAGCGCATCCGCAACCGAATGGCGGATGGAAACCGACCTGATGGCTTTGAGCATCTTGAACAAAGAGCGAACCGTCCATTAAAGTGTCAACAGTTTTCCGTTGACTTACCTCTCCCCATCCCGAACCTCGCCGTTCTGGCCGAGCAATGTCGCCCAAGAATTAGGATACCGCCTCCTCAACTTCCCATGCCGGTCCGGCGACGGGGTTGGCCGGAGGGCTCCCTAGACCGTCGTCAATTCATGCTACCCCTGCCGCGATGCAGCCCACCCTCAAAGACTGATTCAGGAACACTGACTGAAATGAAAGCTACCACTATGATGTTTCCCGTCGTTCGTCGCGCGTGTACTGCGCTGCTCGCTTCCCTAGTTCTCGCCGTAACGGGCGTCGCGCAGACAGCGAATACCGGTTCGGTTGAAGGGCGCGTGCAGAACGTCGCGACCGGTCGTTATCTCAATAATGCGCGGGTCACAGTGAAGCAGACCGACATCCTCGTGCTCACGGATGAGTCCGGCAATTACCGCCTGACGCGGGTGCCTAGCGGACCCGTGACCCTGGAGGTTTATTATACGGGACTGGATCCGCAGCAGATCACGGTAACCGTGCCCGCCGGTGGCAGCGTCACGCAGGACGTCAACCTGACCAATGCCACGTTGTACGGCGCGAAGGATTCGACGGTCAAACTCGACGCTTTCACGGTGGCGGCCTCGAAAGAAACCGACAGCGCCACGATCGCCATCAACGATCAACGCTTCGCGCCCAACATCAAGAACGTGGTATCGACCGATTCACACGGCGAGGTGATGGGCGGCAATATTGGCGAATTTCTCAAATTCATGCCCGGGATCGACACGGGTGGGGGGGGCTTCGAGCCGGGCGCGATTCAGGTCCGCGGTTTCGACTCCAGCATGACCCTTGTGACCAGCGATGGGGCTCCCATGGCCAATTCAGGCGGCGGGCGAGCCTTCACGCTCGAGCAGATTTCGATCAACAACATCTCCCGGGTGGAAGTAACGAAGGTGCCCACGCCCGCCACGCCGGCCGATTCCGTTGCTGGTTCAGTGAACATGGTGAGCAAAAGCGCCTTCGAGCGCAGCCGTCTCGAGTTCCGGTATAACGTGAACATGACCGCCAGCCGCCGGCACTTGAAGCTCAGCGCCCAGCCCCGGGCGGATGAAACCATGACGCACCTCGTCAAGCCCAGCGCGAATTTGGATGTAGTCGTTCCTTTTTCCAAGAACTTCGGCATGACCTTCGCGGTGCTGCATTACATGGGGAATGTGCCGTTCAACTCGCCCATTCGCACTTACGAGACGACGGCGGCAGGGACCGGGGCGTCTTTTAGCAATCCGTATCTGCGGCAGTTGAATACGCAGATCACAACGCAGTTTCGCACCCGCGATTCCGTCAGCGCGCGGGCGGATTGGCGCGTAACGCCCAATTCGGTGCTCACCGCCAGCTATCAACAGTCGTATTTCAATCTCGATTCCCTGAACTATAATTTCCAGGGCAACGTGGGAACCGCGGCGACCCCTTCGATTGCCGGGGGCACGCCGTTGAGCTTCGGTCCGGATTTCAGCATCGGCGCCACGGGCCGCGGCAGCATCGGCCAGACCGCGGGTTTCAATACCCGGCATCAATGGCTGAGTTCAGGCAACGCGACTTATCGATTTGACAACGGCACCTGGAAAGCGGACGCGCTGTTTACCGCTTCGAAGGGCAAGTCGTGGACGACGCGGGAAGACGAGGGTTACTTCGGCGGGTTCACCACTTCGGCAAAAGTCCCCGTTCGCATCAGCTTTCTCGACA
>JBEENF010000056.1:0-13054 GCA_041192325.1 Verrucomicrobiota bacterium | reverse complement strand
GCTGCAGCGGTCGAAGGCGGCCAGGTCGCGGCGACCGTGATTCCGCTGCTCCTGTTCTGCGGCGCGATGGGCAAGTCCGCCCAGCTTCCCCTCCACGTCTGGCTGCCCGACGCGATGGAGGGTCCGACGCCGGTCTCCGCGCTCATCCACGCCGCCACGATGGTGGCCGCGGGTATTTACATGCTGTGCCGGATCAACGTCCTCATGACGCCGGATGCGCTGGAAGTGATCATGTGGATCGGCACGGCCACGGCCCTTTATGCGGCGCTCTGCGCGATTGTGCAGAGCGACATCAAAAAAGTCCTCGCCTATTCCACGCTGTCCCAACTCGGGTATATGGTGGCCGCCTTCGGACTGGGATCCGTCAGCGACACCCACATGCACGACGGCAAGGAGCACACGGTCATTTACGCCGTGGGCGTTGGCGCCGCGATGTTCCACTTGACGACGCATGCCTTCTTCAAGGCGCTGATGTTTCTCGGCTCGGGCTCCGTCATCCATGGCTGCCATCATGAGCAGGACATCTTCAAGATGGGCGGACTGGCGAAACGGATGCCGCTCACGTTCGTGACGTTTACGATCGGAGTGCTCGCGATCATCGGCATGCCCGGGCTCGCGGGATTCTTCTCCAAGGATGCGATTCTTTATCTGGCCTACGCGAGCAATACGCCGGTTTTCATCATCCTCGCCTTGGTCGCCGTGCTGACGGCGTTCTACATGGTGCGGGTTTGGAAACTCGTGTTTCTGGGCGCGCCGCGGAGTGCGGAAGCGGACCATGCGCACGAGGGCGGTCTCTCGTTGACGATTCCGCTCGTCGTGCTCGCCATTCTGTCCGTTGTGGGTGGATACGGATGGTTTTACTCGGGCGTGTTCGGTGGCGCCTTCGAGGAAATTCACGACTTGGTGCCCGAGGCGCAGGACTCGGATCACACGCTTATTCTCCTCACGAGTGTCGGGGTGATGCTGGTGGGCGCCGTGGCCGGTTTCCTGCTCTACCGGACCGAATCGACCGACACGCTTTCCGCCAAATCGCCCGGTGCATTTCAGGCGCTCGGCGGCTTGAAGGCTTCCTTCGACCGCGTTTACGACGGCTATGTCGCCCGGGTACAGCAGCGGTTTGCGATGCTGCTTAATTTCATCGAGCAAATCTTTCTGGCTGGGCTCATCGTGCGCGGCTTCGCCGGCGTCGTGGGTCTCTTCGGCTTGGGCGCGCGCGCCCTGCATGTCGGCAATCTCAACGCGTACGTCTATTGGTTTCTGCTCGGCGTCGTGACGCTTTGGGCCTTCGCCGCCGGAGTGATCACCCTTTGATTTTGTGATGAGCCACCTGCCTTTCGATCCCCTGCTTGTATCCATCGCGGCCCCGCTCGCGCTGGCGCTGCTCATTGCCTGCGGGCTGCCGAAGCGCTGGTCGGTGCGACTGTCCTACGTCGCCTTTGCGCTTCCCCTGTTGATGGCGTTGCATGCGTGGTGGCATTTTGCGGCGATGTCGCAGACCGCCGGTTACGTTTTTCTGACCAGCTACCGAACGGGACTGGAAGGGCTGGGCATAAGCCTGAAGCTCGGGTTGAACGGCATTTCGATGCCGCTCTTCGCGCTCGCGGGCATCGTCGGCTTGGCGGCGGGACTGTACGCGATTCAATCCGGCGCAGAACGCCTCAAAATCTATCTGATGCTCCTGCTCGTCATGCAGGGCGGTTTGATGGGGGTATTTGCGAGCGTGGATGTGTTCTTCCTGTATTTTTTCCACGAACTCGCGCTGATCCCGACGTTCATCATGGTCGGCGTGTGGGGTGGCCGCGACCGCAACTATGCGGCGATGAAGATGACGATTTATCTCACCCTTGGCGCGATGATTTCGCTCGTCGGCCTCATCGCGCTCTACGTGCGGAGCGGGGCCAACACCTTCGACCTGATTGCGCTCCGCGCGCACCTTGCGGCGCATCCGCTGGGCGAAACCCTGCAGCACAATATTTTCGGCCTTTTGATGTTGGGGTTGGGCATTCTGGTTTCCCTCTGGCCGCTGCACACCTGGGCGCCGCTGGGCTACGGCGCGGCCCCGAGTTCCGCGGCGATGCTTCATGCCGGCGTGCTGAAGAAATTCGGCCTCTACGGACTGATTCAAGTGGCGCTGCCGCTGCTGCCGGCCGGACTGGCTCACTGGGCGCATCCGCTCGCCTGGCTCGCCGTGGTTGGCAACATCCTGATCGTGGGTCTGATTACCATCGCCCAGCGCGATCTGAAACAGATGATCGGATACAGCTCGGTCATGCACATGGGCTATGCCTTTCTCGGCATCGCTGCCGGGTCGGCCCTTGGCGTGGGTGGCGTCGTTTTAATGATGGTGGCCCACGGACTTTCCGTCGCGCTGCTGTTCCTCCTCGCGACCAGCGTGCACCATCGCACGCACACCTTTGTCCTCACCGAAATGGGCGGACTCGCCCAACGCGCCCCGGTGCTCGCGGCGTTCTTCGTCGCGGCCACCTTTGCCAGTATCGGCCTGCCCGGTTTCGCCAATTTCTGGGGTGAACTCACGATCTTCGTGGCCCTCTGGAAGTTTTCGCCGCCGATCACGGCGCTCGCCGTGGCCGGGGTGGTGATCTCCGCCATCTATGGCCTCCGGGCGGCGGCACGAGTTTTCTTCGGCGCGGCGACTCCGGAGTTTGCGGCCGTGGCGGCGAACAACCCGACCGTCGACCTGCGCTGGGCGGAAAAGATTCCCGCGTTATTGCTGCTGGCGTCCCTGTTGTTTGTCGGCTTCTGGCCCAAATCGTTTTCCAATTCCATCGACACCGCCCTGACTCCGGCCGGGCAAAAAGTGAGTAGCGCGGCGCCGCTCGCGCCGGCGAATTCCACCGGGGTTCTGACCGCCGCGACGAGCCCCCTTTCGCGATGACCCTCGACGCCCTCAAACTTGCCGCCGAGGACAATCTGTGGACGGCGATTTTCCCCGAGCTGATTCTCGCCTGCCTGGCGCTGCTGTTGCTGGCGCTCGAGGTGCTTCTACCCAAGCGCCATCATGCTTTGATCCCGGACGTGGCCGCGGCGGGCATTCTCGGCACGCTCGTGGGACTTTTTATTAATTGGAATTCCGCCACGCTCGGCATCACGACGTTCAACGGATTGCTGCAGCACAGCGTGTCGGGCCAGGTCATGCGCGCGTTTTTCCTTTTGTCCGCGCTGCTGGCTTGCGGGCTGGCCCGCGTGAGTCTCGCCCGCCGGCCGATGCCGCGCGTCGAGTTTTATCACGTGCTGCTCGTCGTCACCGCCGCGATGATGCTCCTGGCGCAAATCAACCATTTTGTCCTGCTTTTTGTCGCCCTCGAGACGCTCACGATCGGGCTGTATATCCTGGTGAGCTATTATCGGACGAGTCCTGCGTCGCTTGAGGCCGGGCTGAAGTATTTGGTGCTGGGAGCGCTAAGTTCCGGGCTCTTGTTGTTTGGGATCGTCCTGCTTTATGGCGTCGCGGGCAATCCGACGCTGCCGGCGCATTCCGCGACGTCCATGCGCTACGGCGATCTCGCCGCGTTTTTGGCCGCGAACCCGCATAACTTTGTCGCGAGTCTGGGCATAGCTCTTGTGCTGGCCGGCGTGGCATTTAAAATCGGCGCCGTGCCCTTCCAAATTTGGGTGCCGGATGTGTATCAGGGAGCGCCCACTCCGGTAACGGCTTTCCTCGCGGTCGCTTCGAAGGCGGCGGGCTTTGCAGTTTTAATCGGCCTGTGCGGCGCCGACGGCGTGTTCGTTTCGTATCGTTGGTTGATCACGCCTGTCCTCACGGTGATGGCGGCGGCGACGATCATTTTCGGCAATCTGGCCGCGCTCGCGCAGAACAATGTGAAGCGGCTCATCGGACTTTCGGGCGTGTCGCATGCCGGTTTCCTGTTGCTGGGCATTGTGGCCGCGCCGGATTCGGCTTTGGCGACGGGTGCGATTTACTTTTATCTTTTCACCTATCTGCTGGCTTCGTTCGCCGTCTTCGGCGTCATGACGCATCTGGCCGGGGCGGACGATTCGGACCAGGAACTCGATCACTATGCGGGGCTGGCGAAGGAGAATCCTTTTCTCGCGGTGGTGCTCGTGATCGGCTTGGGCTCGCTGGCAGGCATTCCTCCCCTGGCGGGCTTCATGGGCAAGCTCCTGATCTTCATCGCGGCCTTCCAAGGGGGAGCACGCTGGCTGCTCGCGTTGGCCGCGGTGGGCGTGGTGGTTTCGATCTATTACTACTTTGGCTGGATCAAGGCGGCGTTGTTCGAAACGTGGACCCCGCCGGCTGGCACGGCGAACATGCCCGTTCGTCCCGAACGCACTCCCGTTGGTTTGGTGGCGGCATGCACGCTGGGCGCGCTGGCGCTCGCTACTCTCGTGCTTGGTTTCTACCAAGGGCCTTTCGGCCGCTGGCTGGCGCCGTAGGCCCGCGTCAGGCGCGCTTGGCGCCGCGATCTGACGCCGCGAGAAAAAATTGCCGCAGCCGGCGCGCCGCGACGACTTCCTCCCCGTTCTCCAGATTCCGCGTGATGAAGGTGTTTCCGGGGAAAATGAGGCGGGGTGTTCCCTCGCTCAGTTGCCGGCGCGCTTGTTCCAGAGTGAGGGGAATCACCTTCTCGTCCCAGGAAAGCTGCACGGCGTCGTAGCCCAATTCGGTCTGGCGCGGCGCCACGTACTCGGCCTGCAGGCCGGGAATGCCTTGCAGTTGCGCGGCGACGTACCGGGCCATTTGGGTCCACCCTTCCTGGATCGCCTCGTGATCCAGACCGAGGAAACGCTCCACCGCGGCGATCAGGCCAATGTATTCTTCTTTGCCGATCTTCATGCCGCGGGCCAGCATCGTGTTGGGATAAGCGTGCAAGCGCGCGGCGTCGATGAGTGCCTTCTTGCCGCCGAGAATTCCGGTGGACTGAGGGCCGCGCAGTCCTTTGCCGCCGCTGATGGTAATGAGGTCGGCGCCCATGTCGCTGTACTTGGTGAGATTGGAAACCGGCGGAAGTTCCGCGGCCAGATCGATCAGCACGGGAACGCCGGTGCGTTGGCCGAGCGCGATAAATTCCTCGGGACGCATTACGTCCGGGGTGCGATCGTCCCGCCGCTCCCAGCTTGCGATGGCGGCGATCATGGCGGTGTTCGGCGTAATCGCGCGCGCGAAGTCTTCCCGGCGTTCCACTTCGATGATCTTCATGCCCGCGACTTGGAAGGCCTTGGCATAGTCCAGCCGGTGGGCCTTCTGCAGCACGCATTCCCGTTTGGGCCAGGTGGGCTGCGGGAGGGCCTCGACCTTTTCCGGGTCTGTCCCGGAAAGACAGGCGGCGGCCGCCAGCACCAAACCTGAAAACGAACCCGAGGTGACGATGGCCGCTTCGGAATGTGTCACCTCCGCCAGCCGCCGTCCCGCCGCAGCGCTGAGTTCACGGAGGTCGACGAACTCCTCCCCGGCTTCATCCATGGCGCGCACCACTTCCACCGGCATCCGCGACCCACCAAGTACCGTCGTATAGCCGTGACCGGCCAGATGCGGTTTTACGCCCAGCATCCGCTGGTAAATACTGCCGGCATGCGTCGATTTCTTGAGTGACGCCGCGGTTGCGCGGGGTACGCCGATGCCCCCCGCGAGGCCCGCCGCCAAACTCGCGCCGAAAAACTCGCGTCGGCTCAATCTCATTCTGGTTTCCGGCGGCAAATCTTTTGAGCGCGACATGATTTTCGGGCGGGTTGAAATTATTACCCGCCATGAGGAGGGACCTCACCTCGCTTCTTTGCAAACCAATGGATTGCCCTGAGTTTCCGCGCCAGGGCCGGCTATTTCTCGCCGACGAACCGGCACGCTTGCGTCGCGCGCGGTGATTGATTCCGATGAAGGTTTATTCCGTCACCTGACGCCATGAATTCAGCACCTGCCGCGGCAAAAACCACCTCTTCCGAACCGGCCAAGACTTCCCCTGCCAAGTGGTTCATCATGGGGGGAATAGTACTGTTGCTGGGGGGCGGCGCCGGTTACTACAAGTACCGGACAGCCGACAAGGGTTTTGCCATCACCACGGAGAAGGCGGTCATCAAAACCATCACGCAGCTGGTCAACGCGACGGGCAAAATCCAGCCCGAGGTGGAAGTAAAGATTTCACCGGAAGTCTCCGGTGAAATCATTGAACTGCCGTGGCGCGAAGGCGCGCCGGTAAAGAAGAACGATCTGCTGGTTCGCATCAAACCGGATAACTACATGTATCAGGTCGAGCAGCAGGAGGCCAATTTGGTTGCGGCCAAGGCGACCGCGGTGCAGTGGAACGCGCAAATGCTCAAAGCCCAGGATGACTTTAAGCGGAGCGCGGGCTTGTTTCAGCAAAAGTTGATTTCCGATTCCGAATATCTCGCGGCGAAGACCACCCTGGAGGTCGCCGTGGCCAATCACGAAAACGCGCTGGCGCAAATTCGCCGGACGGAAGGCATGCTTAGTCAGTCCCGCGATCAGCTTTCCAAAACGACCATTCTTGCGCCGACGGACGGCACCATCAGCTCGCTTTCCAGCGAGATTGGCGAGCGCGTCGTCGGCACCGGCACCATGGCCGGCACCGAGATTATGCGGGTGGCCAATCTCGGCGACATGGAGGTGCGCGTAAACGTGAACGAAAACGATGTGGTGAACGTCAAGGTGGGTGACAGGGCGCGCATTGCCATCGACGCCTATCCCGCGAGAAAATTTGCCGGCACGGTCAAGGAAATCGCCTCCGCTGCCAGGACCTCCGGCATGAACACACAGGAGGAAGTAACGAATTTTCAGGTTAAAATCCGCATCGTCGACAAGGACATCCGGCTCCGGCCGGGCATGAGCGCCTCGGTTGATATCGAGACCACCACGGTCACCGACGTCATCGCCATCCCGATCCAGTCCGTGACTGTCCGCAGCCGCGAAGGCAGCAAGACGATTGATCAACTTGCCACCGATCGGGAAAAGAAGGCCAAGGAAACCATCGGCGAAGGCGCTGCCGCCGCGGTGAACGAAAAGCGGCAGAAGGAAGCCGAACGTTCCGACCGGGAAGCTTTGCAGCGGGTCGTCTTCTTCCGCACCGGCGACACGGTTAAGATGGCGCCCGTCGAAACCGGCATCGGCGACACGAGCCACATTGAAATTAAGTCCGGCGTAAAGGCGGGGGATGAAGTGGTCAGCGGACCTTTCAGCGTGATCACGCGGTCCCTCAAGGACGGAGCAAAGATTCGCATCGAGAAACCCAAGAAGCCTGACCAAAACAAGAAATAAGCCCGCGGCGCGCGTCCGGGCGCCTTCCTCCATCGAAATTACTGCACGCACCGAAGTGTTCTCATGATTACCCGCCCTGTATCCCACGCCGAACCCCGCGTCATTCGTCCACCCGGCGCTCTCGTTATTGAAATCGAAAACGTCACGAAGCTCTATCGGATGGGCTCGGAGACGATTCATGCCCTCTGCGGGGTGAAGCTCGACATCCGGCGCAACGAGTATCTCGCGATCATGGGGCCGTCCGGCTCCGGCAAGTCCACGTTGATGAACATGCTGGGTTGCCTCGATACCCCGACTGCGGGCCGCTATGAATTTGCCGGAAAGAACGTTGCCACGATGATCGACGACGAGCTGGCGGAGATTCGAAACAAGGAAATCGGTTTCGTTTTCCAGACCTTCAACCTGCTGCCCCGCTCCAACGCGCTGCATAACGTCGAGCTGCCGTTGATCTATGCGGGGATACCGAAGCAGGAGCGATTGGAGCGCGCGCGTCAGGCCTTGGAGAATGTGGGTCTCGGCGAGCGCCTGCACCACCGGCCCAACGAGCTTTCCGGCGGGCAACGCCAACGCGTCGCAATCGCGCGCGCACTCGTGACGCGGCCGTCCATTATTCTGGCGGACGAGCCCACTGGCAATCTGGACTCAAAGACGGGCGTCGAAATCATGAATCTGTTCGAACAACTCTACGCCCAGGGCAACACACTGATCGTCGTGACGCACGAGGAAGACATTGCCCAGCACGCGCGCCGCATTGTGCGCTTGCGGGATGGTCTGATCGAATCGGACGGGCCCTCGCACCAGGTGGAATGATCATGGGAGCATTCCGGTGCGGCGCTTCTATTACGAACTCAGTGAGGCGGTCCGGATCGCGTTCGCGCAGATCCAGGCCAACAAGCTGCGGTCCGCGCTGACCGCGCTCGGTGTCATTATAGGAATCGTCGCCGTTACCCTCATGGGAACGGCGATTCGCGGCATCGACGCCGGCGTCGATCGCAGTTTCGCGGGTTTTGGCGACGACGTGCTCTATGTGACGAAATGGCCGTGGCGTGATGTGGAAGATTGGTGGAGTCTGCGCAACCGCCGGCCCATTCGTTTCGATTACGCGCGGCAGATCAACGAGTGGATTGCGACGCATCCGGACAGTCACCTCAAGATTGCCGTTCCCACCGCGCAGCGCAGCACGAACGTATTGCGGGGCGAGTACCGACTGAACAACATCTACACGCTGGGCACCTCTTCCGACTACTCGCGGATCACCCGTTCAAACATGAAGGAGGGCCGGTTCTTCAGCGATTTTGAAGCGCAGGCTGGGCGGAATGTCGCCGTCCTCGGTTTTGACGTCGCGGATGCGCTGTTTCCGGTTGAGTCGGCCATCGGCAAAACCATCAAGGTGCGCGACAAGAATTTTCAGGTGATCGGCGTGGTTGCGCGGCAGGGAAGTTTTCTCGGGCTTTTTAGTTGGGATTCCCTCGTCGCGATGCCGTTGACGACCTACCGCCGCTATTATCGTCTCGGCGAGGACGGCGATGTGCGCGTGCAGGTCGATGCCACGCGAATGGCCGAGGCCCGGGACGAACTGCGCGGTCTGATGCGGCGGATTCGGCAACTCAGTCCCGAGCGCCGCGACGATTTTGAAATCAACGAGCAGGGGACCATTCGCGCCCAACTCGATCCCATCAAGAATGGCATCGCGCTGGCCGGATTGTTTATCACCGGGCTGGCCCTGTTTGTAGGCGCCATCGGCATCATGAACATCACCTACGTGAGCGTGAAGGAGCGCACGAAGGAAATTGGAACGCGCAAGGCGCTTGGCGCCCGCCGCCGGACCATTCTCCTGCAGTTTCTGGTCGAGGCCGTCGCGATCTGCTTCGTGGGTGGGCTGGCCGGGCTGGCCGTCGCTGGCGGCATGACGAGCCTCGTGAGCGTAATTGCACCGGCCTTTCCCCTCGTCTTTTCCGCGGGGCTCGTCGTGGTCGGGCTGACGATCTCAGTGCTGACGGGCATCTTCAGCGGCTTTGCCCCGGCGTGGCAGGCCAGCAAACTGGATCCGGTGGTGGCGTTGCGCTACGAATGACCTTTTCCGAAATACTGCGCCTGGCGCTGTCCTCCCTGGCGGCGAACAAATTGCGCTCGGCGCTCACCATGCTCGGCATCGCTGTTGGGGTATTTTCCGTGATCGGAGTCATGACGGTGATCACCGGTTTGCGCGGCTCCATTGAGGACGGACTAAACCGCCTCGGCGCCAATAGCTTCCAGATCAGCAAATTTCCCGGACTGAATTTTTTCAATCCATGGAGCCGCTTTCGCAACCGGCGCGATATCACCTATGCGCAGGCGACACGGTTTCGGGAGCTGATGT
This sequence comes from Verrucomicrobiota bacterium, assembly GCA_041192325.1. Lineage (GTDB taxonomy): Bacteria > Verrucomicrobiota > Verrucomicrobiia > Opitutales > Opitutaceae > ER46. The sequence continues at coordinate 3,446 of JBEENF010000056.1, read as the reverse complement.
CGGATTCGGCGGAAATCAGCCTGTCCCTGCGCAATCGCGGGCGCCGTATCTTCTATCAGGATCGCCGCACCAATTCCAATGTGACGTTGCTGGGCGCCGACGATAATTTTCTCGCGAGCCGCAACTACGACCTTTCGGCCGGCCGCAATCTCAGCTCCGACGATGTGGAATTCGGGCGCGCAGTGGTCATCATCGGCGACGACATCGTGAAACGGATCTTTCTCGATGAAGAGCCCCTGGGAAAAGCGATCCGGCTCGACGGGCAAAATTACAGCATCATCGGCCTCATGACGCCCAAAGGCTCGTCGTTCGGCGAGAGTCAGGACAACTATGCCATCATTCCGATCACGCAATACCTCGAGGTCTATGGCCGCTCGTGGCGATCGGTGAGCATCAACGTCCAGGCGCGGGACCAGGCGTCAATGGGCGACACGCAGGATTCCGCCATCGGCGCCATGCGGAGTGTCCGGAAACTCGGACCGGAGTCGCCCAACGATTTTGAGGTTTTTTCCAATGACTCCCTGATCGAGGCGTTCAACGAGATCGCGAGTGTGGTCGCCATCGGCGCTTTCGTCATCAGCGCGATTGCGCTTCTCGCGTCGGGCGTGGGCGTGATGAATATCATGTTGGTGAGCGTCACCGAGCGGACGAAGGAGATTGGAATTCGGAAAAGCATCGGCGCAAAAAAGAAAAACATTCTCGCTCAATTTCTGCTCGAAGCCGTGGTGCTTTCCCTTGCGGGTGGCTTTGCGGGTGTGGTGCTCGGAATTGTGGGCGGCAACATTGCCGCAACGGTGCTCAACGCTTCGGCTGTTTTCCCCTGGATTTGGGCGATGGTTGGCCTCTTCGTTTGCTCCGCAATTGGCGTGGGGTTCGGGTTTTATCCGGCGTGGAAGGCCTCGTCCCTCGACCCCATCGAAGCGTTGCGCTACGAATAAATCACGAGAGTGGTGGCAGCGCCGCCGGGAAAAGCGTGGAAATTGCGGGGTCGGACTGGCGCTTCCAAATGTTCGAGTCGACCGTGCGACGCGGGGAGTAAATCGGTTCGGCTTTGCTTATCACTCATGACATCTGACGGAGTAATCTTGCTGGTGGAGGACAACGAGGACGATGTTTTCCTCATGCAACGGGCGCTCGGCGCGGCGCAGGTCGTGAATCCCGTGGTGGTGGTGCGGGACGGGGAGGAGGCGATCCGTTATCTGTCCGGCGAGAGCCCGTATCAGGATCGGGCGATCCATCCGCTGCCCGTCGTTGTTTTCCTCGATTTGAAACTGCCCTTTCAATCGGGTCACGAGGTGCTGGCGTGGATTCGGGCGCAGCGTGCCTTGGAGAGTTTGGTGGTGGTGGTGCTCACGTCATCTGATGAGCCTTACGATCTCCGGCGCGCCTATAGCGTCGGCGCGAATTCGTATTTGATGAAGCCCATGTCCGCGGCGCAGCTGAGCAGCCTCGCCCAGGCATTTAATTGGAGCTGGCTCCGGTATCGCGAAAGCGAGGAAGTCATCGCAGCCAAGAAGTAGGCGGCGTGGTTCGCGCCTGGCCGCCTGCCGTTCGGGTCAGCCGCGACGAATCTCAGAGCCCGGAAAGCGAACCAAAATTCGAAATACTTTTTTCGTGCGGCACGCGATTTGGCCGGTGGCGAAGTCCACCCGTTCCGGCACCTCGATCTTGTGGATGTCGACCGCGGCGTGGTAACCGCGCTCCGAGAACACATCAATCAACATCACGAGCGCCAGCGGGTGATCCAGCACGGACTCCTCGGCGTTGATGTGGGCGGTTCCGGAAATTGCATGCCGCAGCACGATGGGAATCACCTTCTTCTCGATGAAGCTCACGACCTTCGCGAACAATTCGCCGTTCTCGAGTTCGTAAGCGTCGAGCCGCTTCACAAGCTCTTGACGCGCATGTACAATGATTTCGCTGGCGACCGGCACGCCGCGCAACCGCTCCACCGTGCGGGGGTCCAGCTCCAAGGTGCTTTGATACTCCACTTCACGCAGGATATTTCGCTCCACCTCGTCGACGGGTCCCTGCGCGTTGATGAAATGATAGTGGAAGATTTCCTTCAGGGATTGCAGCGCATCCCACGTCTGTTCCTTGAACACGCTGTACCGCCGGCGGGCCAGCGCCTCGTCATGATCCGTCGGCCGATCCTCCTGCAGCTCGCCAATGCCGGTGCGCGCGACCTCCTCGTTGTGCGCGCGAGTTTCGATGCCGCGTTTGAGCTGGCGGGCAACCGATTCCTTTTCGTCCACGAACAACACCATGATGTGAATGGTGGGTTGGCGGAAATGGATGCTGAGCGGGGTGGTATAGAACTCCCGCCGCAGGGCATGCATCTTGTCGACGAGCAGTTTCAAGCATTCCACCTGCACGTTCGTGCGCGGAAAGCCGTCCAGAATCACGCCGTCCTGATACTCCTTGCGCAGCAATTGTCTGAGCAGCAACCCCACTACTTCGCGGTCACCCACCATGATGCCCGCGTCCTTCAGGGCTTTGGCGTCCGGCGAGTCGAGCAAGGCGCTGATCACAATCGGGGCACAAGTAAGGCCCCGACTCCGCGCGATAAACGCGGTGTTTGTCCCCTTGCCCGCTCCAGGCGCGCCGCCGAGCAAAATGATCTCTTTGGGGAAACGCAGGTTTTCGCGTCCAAAATCCGCTTCCAATTCCTGCCAGACGGACCCGAAGATCAACTGCGCGTCCTTGATCTCCAAGTCGCTTAGTTTGCTGGACGTGGGTGAATTTGCCGGCGGAGGAGGAGCAACAGGCGAGGACATCGGTGCGTTTTGAATCGTTAGAGGGATTTGCCCGTGACGCGGACACAAGAAGAATTTGCCCCCGCGGGCGGCGGGGAAGCGAGCTTGCCTGCGATTTGCACGAACCGGCAGCCCTGCGGGCGGACTATGCAGTGGGCTTCATCCCGCCGCACCCCGCCACGAGCCGCCACTGACACGTTGCTTGGAGTTGAGTGTGACTGGCTTGAGACGCCGCCGTTCTTTGCCGTTCGTCTTGCCGCCTCCAGAGCTTTTTCGGGCGTCATTGTTGTGCCTGCTGCACGGAAAATTTCTCCACCGGGAGGAACTGGATTTCGAGGGCACGGTCAATTATGCCAACAATTCATGCGGGCTTAGCCCGCCGGATTGTTAAGTTGAAGCTGGACCTGGCGGGGTCGCGAAAGCGACCCCGCCTTGTTATTGGGGGCGGACGCGCGGTTTCTCACCAAACCACCTTCCCTCCCATGCGTATATTGATCGTCGATGATGAACCGGGCATTCGGAAAACCACCCGGATTGCGATCGAAACTGCCGGCCATGTCGGCTTGGAGGCGCCGAACAGCGCCCGCGCCCTTAAGCTCGTGGAAGAGGATCAGTTCGATGTGGCCTTCGTCGATTTGAAGCTGGGTAATGAGGACGGGCTTGAGTTGTTGGGAAAGTTAGTGAAAGCCC
>JBEENF010000055.1:0-13139 GCA_041192325.1 Verrucomicrobiota bacterium | reverse complement strand
TCCCGCCAGCACTCCAATCGTGGGTGCGAACCAGGCGCCGTGATCGGTTTCATGGCCATAGAACCGCCGTCGGGCGAGATGCACGCCCACCAACGTCAGCACGATGGTTCCGATTAGGGTGCGCGTCTGGTGCTCGCTCATTCGTCCCAAGGCAAAATACCCCGCGAGAACGCCCGCTGCCGTCCAGGGAAACAATCGCCAGCAGTAACTCCATTTCGCATGCTGACGATACGACGCGACCGCAAAAAAATCCCCGAAACACAGTAAAGGGAGAACCATGCCCGTGGCCTGCTTTGCGGGCATAATTTGGGCGAAAAGCACGACCGCCAGCATGCCCAAGCCGCCGATTCCCGTTTTTGAGATGCCGACCAGGATCGCCGCAAATATCCCCACCAACCAATGCGTGAGTGAAAGATTCAACCGGACAACTCCTCCCGTGCCGGGCGCTCCGCAAAGACACCATCCGCCACGGCAAAGACCTGCCATTCGCCCAAGCCGGGATCCGGCAGGTCTGTCCCGCTTGCGAGCACTTGTGACTCGGGATCGATTGCCGACCAAAATCTTGCGCGTCGAGCGGGGTCAAGTTCGCCCAGCACATCGTCCGCGAGCAGCACAGGCCGCACTCCGGTTTTTTGCTGGAACCACGCCGCTTGCGCCAGACGCAACGCCAGAACGAAGGAGCGCTGCTGCCCTTCCGAAGCAAAATCGCGGGCCGGCAGGTGTTTTATGGAGAAGGTAATATCGTCGCGATGGGGTCCCACCAGGGTGGTCCGGAACTGGAGATCCCGCGCGCGGCCGCTCGCAAATCGAGCGAGGAGCGCCGCCACGGATGGTTCACGAAAGTTTGGTTCATAGCCGAGACTCGCCGGCTCCGAATCGGCGCACAGTTTGACGTAGGCCTGCTGCAAGGACTCCGCCAGCGCCGCGACCCCCGTTGCTCGCAAGCCGATGAGCTCAACTGCGGCCGGAGCTAGCGCTTGCTCGAACGCCGCGAGCTCAAGCTCGGCCGGCCGGCCGGACCGGAGCAGGGCATTGCGCTCGGCCAGCCCACGAGTGAAGACCTGCAGCGCGCGAAAATAGGTTGGATCCGCTGAAGCCAAGGTCAAATCCAGCCAACGGCGTCGCAGCGCCGGTGAACCTCGTACCATTTGCAGGTCCGGTGAGGAAAAAACGACGGTCGGAAATTGTCCGAGATAATCCGCCAGTTTGGTCACGCGCGTCTGATCACACCACACCTCCTTGCCCTCAGGTAGCAGTTTGATGGTGACATGCGTATCGCCGAGTCGCTCATGCTCCACGTCGCACGTGAGCGCGGCGCTCTGCTGGCCGCGACTGATGAGCAGCTTGTGGTCCGAGGTCCTAAACGACCGCAACGCGGTCAGAAAACCCGCGCCTTCCAGCAGGTTGGTCTTTCCCTGCCCATTGGCCCCCACGAAAAACTGCTGACGTCCGGAAAATTCGAGCGTGGCAAGGCCCACATTGCGAAAATGCAGGAGGGTGAGTTTGCGCAGGCGCACGTCGTGAAAAGGGAAAAGGAGGCAACGGAGGGCGTTGTGAGTCAACCGGGGAACCGGCCCACGCGCGGCCGATCAAGCGCCCGAATTCCCGAGCACTGGCTGCAGGGCTCCGTTTCAACTGGCAACGCCCGCGTCCTCCTCCCTAGAGTTTGAGCGGTAACCTGTTCAGAAACCTGTCCCTTCTAATTCCTCCCACATGAAACGAAAAGCATCCGCTATTTGGCACGGCGACCTCAAATCCGGTCGCGGCACCGTCTCAACTGAAAGCACGATCCTGAAGGACGCGCAGTATGCATTTGGCACCCGCTTCGAAAATGGACCGGGCACGAATCCCGAGGAGCTGATCGGAGCCGCGCATGCCGGCTGCTTCAGCATGGCATTGTCGTCCGGCCTGGCCAAGGCCGGTTTCATCGCGGACACGATTTCAACCACGGCCAACGTCACGTTTGAGAATCACCCCCAGACCAGCTGGACGGTGACCCACATCCTGCTCGAGACCACGGCAAAGGTGCCGAATATCACGGCGGAGAAATTTGCGGAAATTGCCAACGGGGCCAAAAGTGGCTGCCCAATTTCCCGTCTTTTGAAAGCGGAGATCACATTGGACGCGAAGCTCGTCTGATCGGGTCACCACGGCGCACCGCCGCTGTTGGTTTTGGGCTCCACTCTGCACGAACGACCTTCTGCGGGGTGGCGTCCGCCCCGTTTTGGGCCCACCTCCGTGGCAATCAGCTAAAGATTCTGGCAAGAATCCGCCAACCGGGAGCGCCGGGTCCGCCCCTGCCGGCGCAAGAGATGCGGTAAGCAGCGGACGGGGTTTTCGGCAGTTCCCATGGCAACTGCCGTCCCGCCTTTTGCGCCGAATCGCGCTTTTTTCAGGCTGAAGCGCAGTTTTTACACCGCGGCGCGTGATTCGATTCCACGCTCAGCAACACTTCCAAATCCCCCGCCGCGCCACGTTACACTCGCTGCGGTCGACCAGTCGGTCGCCGGCCCGCCTGACTATTTGAGGGAAGCGCAGAACTTCGCGAGTCGGGCGACACCCTTTTGGATAATGTCGTCACTCGTGGCGTAGCTCAGGCGAAGATATCCCTCCGCCCCGAAGGCGCTTCCCGGCACCGCTGCCACCTTTTGCTCATCGAGCAGTCGATTGCAAAAATCGACGTCCTTCAGGCCGAAACTCGTGATATTCGGGAAAAGGTAAAAGGCGCCTTCCGCGAGCAAACAAGTCATCCCTGGAATCTTGTTCAACTCGGCGTGCAAGAGCTTTCGGCGCCGATCAAATGCGCCCAGCATCGTCTTTAACGCCGCCGCCGTTTTTTCCTTCTCCTGCAGAGCAGCCAACGCTCCGTATTGCGCAAAGGTCGTGACGTTCGACGACATTTGGCTCTGGAGCTCGGAGATGGCTTTGGCGATTGGCGTCGGAGCCAGCGTGGTTCCGATTCTCCAGCCCGTCATCGCATAGGTTTTTGAGAAACCCGCTACCGTAATCGTACGGGCTTCCGCATCCTTGCTCATGGCGGCAATGCACGTCGGCTTGGCGCCATCGTAAACCAGATGTTCGTACATCTCGTCCGACAGAATGTACAAGTTGTGCTTCAGCGCGACGGCGACGATCTTTTCCAGCTCAGCGCGCGAGTACACGGCGCCCGTGGGATTAGAGGGCGAATTGAGAATGAGCAGTTTGGTCTTTGGCGTGATGGCGCCCTCCACCATTTCCGCCGTGAGGCGAAAACCGGTGCGATCGTCGGCGAGGACAAACTTGGGCGTGGCGCCAGCCAGTTTAACCATTTCAGGGTAGCTCACCCAATAAGGCGCGGGAATGATCACTTCCTCGCCGGGTGAACACGTGGCGAGCACGCCGAGGTAGCAGTTGAACTTTCCTCCGGGCGAAACGATCACCTGTGACGGGGAAGCTTTCAATCCGTACTCGGCTTCGTAACGCCCCGCGATCGCAGCTCGCAATGGCTCAATCCCAGGCGTGGGCGCATACTTCGTCCTGCCCGCTTTCAGCGCTGCAATACACGCGTCTTTGATGTGTTCCGGGGTGTCAAAGTCGGGTTCCCCTGCGGCAAAACCACACACATCCTCGCCCGCCGCCTGCAGCGCCTTGGCCTTGGCGTCGACGGCCAGCGTCGGGGAAGGCGATACGTTGCGGGCCCAAGTGGAAAGTGGCGCGGGAGGAATGCTCATGGAAAAAAGTCAGCCCAAAGATGGAGCTGGCGAAATGCAAGCCTTCGACCAAGGCGCTGACGCGCGCTTGCCCACGGCGACTGATCGCCAGCAGCTACGCCACTAACCGGGCGCTATTTCTTTTTCTTGTCGCCCTTGACCGGCATGTCTTCCAACGCCAGTCGGAGCAATTCGCCTACGCTGGCGTCCTTCTGTCGCGCATAACGCTTCAACATGGCGCGCTGATCCGCCGTAATGCGCACGGAGATCTGGCGATGGGGATCGCGGGAGGGCGCGCAATCTTGGAAGTCGAAGGCCGCGATTGCGGTCCGCACGACTTCACTTGCGGTGTTGAAACCGTGGCCCTTGCGGCATGTTTCAATACGCGCAATCAAGGATTCCGGCAGATCGAACGTGAGGGGGGCGGACTGCTTGCGGGATAATTTGGCCATACGAGCAACAAATAAAACGGCTAACGACGCGAATCCAGAAGGTACCGCCACCTGCCCGGCGGCAACGAAAAAATCTGGCGGCAACGTTGACTTGACCGGCCGGCGACCGATTTATCGCCCGGTTCCCCTCACCCATGGCGCGTGTTGTCCTCGAAAAACTCGTCAAAACGTACTCCGACCACCCCGCCCACGGGCCGCGGGCGGTGGATGAAATCAATCTCTCCATCAGGGAGCGTGAATTCATGGTTCTGGTCGGTCCGTCGGGCTGCGGCAAGTCCACCACCCTGCGGATGATTGCCGGCCTAGAAACTATTTCCAGCGGTGAAATTCGCATTGACGATCGTGTCGTCAATGAGGTGCCCCCCAAAGACCGCGACATCGCGATGGTTTTCCAAAACTACGCGCTTTATCCCCACATGACGGTGTTCGAAAACATGGCATTCGGATTGAAGCAGCGGAACTTTCCCCGCGACGAAATCGAAAAGCGCGTCAAGGAAGCCGCGGTGATGCTGGGCCTCGAAGCCCTGCTCGATCGCCGGCCAAAAACATTGTCGGGAGGCCAGCGCCAGCGCGTTGCGGTGGGACGCGCCATCGTTCGTAAACCCAAGGTTTTCCTCTTTGATGAGCCGCTCTCAAACCTCGACGCGAAAATGCGTCTGTCGACCCGCGCGGAGATTTCGAAGCTCCACGAGCGACTCGGGGCGACGATGATCTATGTTACCCACGATCAGGCGGAAGCCATGACCATGGGTGACCGAATCTGCGTCATGAACGGAGGAAAGATTCTGCAAGTCGCCGAGCCGCTCGAACTTTACCACCAACCCGTAAACTTGTTTGTGGCCGGCTTTATCGGCTCGCCACCGATGAATTTTTTTCGCGGCAGCATCCAACAACATGATACGGGCGCGGCCTTTGTCGAAGACAACCGGGTTCGCCCTCCTTTGGTCCTCCCGCTCCCGGCTCAATTCAATGGGGGGAGCCTGCGGGACGGGAAACCCGTTGTGCTCGGCGTTCGACCCGAGGACATTCACGTTCTTCCCGGCGCGACGTCGGTGGTGGCGCCTCTGGGCGGGCAATTTACCGTCGAGATCGTGGAGCCTCTGGGAGCCGAGACCCTGCTCTATCTGGGCACCGGCGCCACTTCATTTGTCGCGCGACTGCGCGGCACGGACCAGTTCAGAACCGGGGCAGACTTGAAACTCGGGGTCGATCTGCAACGCGCCCATTTTTTCGATCCCGCATCCGAGCTCAGAATGACGGGAGAATCCTAGGGGAGAGTTAAGGAGCGGAGCACCGGCCCATTAGCGCGGGGCTCACCTCCTTGAGGAAGCACTTCGCGGATGCTGCCGTCCGCCTCAATCGCCATCGGAAAACCGGCGGCGCCAAAGTGCGCTGATGTACGATCGCCCTTCTGCCCTTCGAAAAAGCAGCGATGCGTGTCGTGCTCCCAGGGGAATGGCCACGACTGCGCCCCGCCACGCCTCGCCTTCCCCCTGTCCTTCTCAACTCTGAATTTTCCGGCAAAAAAAATGTTTGGACCTTCACGGCGAACGCGGCTCGCGCGGTTGAACCGCGTTTTTTTTGGGATCGGGAAGAACGCCGTTGCAAAATAATTTTCAACTACGTTTAGGTGATTCGTCTCCAAACCCTGTTTCGTTCGTCTTCATATCATGGCTCACCCCGCTAAGACTTCCCGTTGGTGGAAAACCCTGCTTCGAACCACCCTCCTCATCGCGGTGGTGGGCGGATCTATCTGGGGCATTTCATGGGTGTGGAAACGCGTGAGTCCGGGGCTCTTTGGCAACAAGCGCACGGATGTTATTCCTACGGCCAAAGTAAAAGCGGCCAATATTTCGGAGGAAATCGTCAGCGTCGGTCGCGTTCGCGCGGTATTTTCCACCGAACTTCGCTCGGAGGTAAACGGCCGGATCATCAAGATTCTGGCCGTCGATGGTCAGGCGGTGAAGCGTAACCAGGAAATTCTTCGCTTGGATCAGCAGGACCTGCTGACTCAACTGCAGGAGGCCGACCGCGCGATCGAGGCCTCCAAGCTCAAGGCCGAACGCAGCCGCCGTGATTTCGAGCGCCTGCGCGACCTTCAGGCGCGTGGTCTGATTTCGTCCAAGGACTTCGAAGACTCGCGGATCACGCTGTCACTCGCGGAAAATGACATGGCGATTTCGGAGGCGCGCGCGGCCAACCTGCGGGATCGTCTCACGAAGACGATTATCCGCGCCCCGTATGACGGCACCCTCCTGCTCCGCGATCTCACCGAAGGCCAAGTGATCACCGGGGCGGCCGCGCAAAGTGGCGGCACCTTGTTGGGCGAAGTCGCCGATCTGACCGACCTGATGGTGCGAACGAATATCAACGAAATCGACGTTGCCAGAATCAAAGTGGGCGACACTTCCCGCGTCCGCATCGACCCTCTGCGCAACGTCATCATGACGGGTGATGTGCGTCGCATTGCCACCAGCGCTTACGAGACGGGCGATCGGACCCGGGTGTTCGCCGTTGATGTTCACTTGGAGGAGAAGGAGCCCCGCTTGCGGCCCGGGATGTCGGCTACGGTTACGTTCACGCTGGCCCAGGCGGCCGATACCCCCGCCCTGCCGTTGTCCGCGGTATTCTCCAGCGCAGATTCCACCCGTTACGTTTTTCTGCGGGACGGCGAAATCTACCGCCCGCATGCGGTCGAAATCGGCATCGCCGACACGCGGCGAGTTCAGGTCCTGTCCGGTGTGAAAATCGGAGACGAGGTCGCTCTCACCCGCCCGTTGTTATTTGAAGGGGAGATTCCGCTGGCGGAAACCGGCCAAACCGTCCCTCCCCGCAAGAACCGATCCCGCGGCGGCTCCTAAATCCCATGCGCGTTCTCTTCATGGGTATGGTCAGCGGCTGGCACGAAGTGCTCGCCCACAAGCTGCGTTCCTTCCTTACCTTGTTTGGCATCATGCTCGGCGCGGCTGCGTTGGTCGGCATGCTGGGGGTGGTTAAAGGCCTGCTCCGCGGCTGGGAGACGATGATTTACGAGACGGGTGGGATCGAACGGATCTCCGTCAACTCACGACCGGCCCCGGAGCACCAACGGGAGATCGCGGCGCTTTCGCCGGGCCGCACGCTGAAAGATGTGGAAGCCATTCTCGACGCCGTGCCCCTGGCCCAGCGCGTATCGGCGGAAGTCGGCGTTCCCGGCGGCGGGGCTCGCATGCTGTTTCACGGCCGCGCGACCTGGCAAAATATCAGGGGAGTGTTGCCCGCCACCTTTGCCATGGATCGTTTCACCGCGGCGCAGGGCCGGCTCATCGGGGACTTGGACTTGGAAATGCAAAACCAAGTCTGCGTGCTGGGGTCGTCGATCGTCGAATACTTGATTCCGCGCGGCATCGATCCTCTCGGCCAGATCATCACGATTGGAGGCCAGCCGTTTGCCGTGGTCGGGATCCTGCCCGAGTACCGCTTCGGCATGGGTGGCGGCAATCGATATAACAGCAAGAATTCGTCCGTCTTCATTCCGCTCACGACGCTGCAAACCCTCTTCCGCATCGATGAAAACGTCGACGTGTTGAATGTGCAGCTGGCCGACGTCGGCGACATGCCGTTCGCGCTGGAACAAATCTCCAACGTTCTCACCCACACCCATCGTGGCGTGCAGGATGTCCGCCTGGATACGCGCGAAGACCTTTTGCAGCGTTTTGAAGAAACGCGGAAAAGTTACGTGTATTCGCTGGGCGGCGTCGCCGTCATTGGCCTTATCGTTGGCGGCATCGGCATCATGAACGTTATGCTCGCATCGATTAGCGAACGGGTGCGCGAGATCGGCGTGCGCCGCGCCTTGGGCGCCAAGCGCCTGGACATTCTGGTCCAAATTCTGGCGGAGTCCCTCGCGCTCGCCATTGCCGGCGGTTTGCTGGGCATGGTGGCCAGCGTGCTGTTGATCCTCGGTCTCCAGAAGGTGGTCATTGCGTCCAACCGGCCGGAACTCTCGCCCGCCGCCCTTTGCATTGGCGTCCTCTTCAGTGGCATCGTCGGGGTGCTTGCGGGCCTTTACCCTGCCGTGCGCGCTTCCCGCCTGAGCCCGGTGGAGGCATTGCGGACGGACTAACCCAACACCTCCGCATAACAGCAGCCGCCCGGTCCTGTTCGCGAAAAACGTCGCGCGCCGGCTGCCCGGCGTTCACGCCAAATTTACCGGATCAACGTCGAGCACCTGGGTGATGTCATCGGGCCAGGCGAACTCAGACCTTAGCCTGACGAGTTCGGGCACCACCTTTGTCACCGCGTGGGTGAAGTACCACAGCTGCCAGCGATATTGATCCTTGATTTTCTCGATCGGTGAAGCGGACGGCCCGCGTAACTCGATCAGGTTTCCCAAGGCTTTTTCGACCTGCCGAGCCCATTGCTCGGCAAAGAACTTCAGCTTCTCCGGATTTGGTCCGCGAAACAAGTGATGGATCAAGTGGCGAAAGGGCGGATAACGAAAATTACGCCGCATTTCGAGCTCCCCCGCCGCAAATCCGGCAAAATCCGCGTGCCGGGAAAACTGAATCGCTTCGGCCTTGGGCGAGAACGTCTGCACAATTACTTCGCCGGCGCGGTCTCCGCGCCCGGCGCGCCCCGCCACCTGAACGAGCAACTGGAAAGTGCGTTCATTGGCGCGAAAATCGGGCACATGCATCGAAATATCCGCATCGACCAGCCCCACCAGGGTCACATTGGGAAAATCGAGCCCCTTGCCGATCATTTGGGTGCCGACCAGCACGTCGATTTTGCCCGCCCGGAACTGCGCCAGGACCTCCCGAAAGCGGTTTTTTTTGTTCATGGTGTCAGTATCCATGCGTTCGATTCGAGCCCGCGGCATGACGCGCCGAACCGCTTCTTCGACCCGCTGGGTGCCCAGCCCGCGCCACCGAATTTCGGGCGCCGCGCATTTGGGGCACCGCAACGGCGCCGGTTTCTGGTCGCCGCAAAGATGACACCGCAACGTCTCGTCGGCGCGATGGTAAGTCATGGTGATGCTACAATGGACGCATTCCTCCACGTGTCCGCACTTGGAACAGACCATGGACGAGGAGTAGCCCCGCCGATTGATGAACAGAATCGTCTGCTCCCGTTTTTCGAACCGATCCTGCATGGCGCGCACCAAGCGGCCTGACAGGGAGGGCAACGCGCGCTGTTTGGCCGCCTCGATGCGGAGATCAACCAGGTCAATGAACGGCAACTTTCGCGAATCCACCCGCTGCATCAGCTGGAGCAGTTGGTATTTTCCGGTTTGCGCGTTCAGAAAGCTTTCCAGCGAGGGAGTCGCAGACCCCAGCAGGGCCAACGCCTGGTTGAGCTTGGCCCGCATGACCGCGACATCGCGTCCATGATACCGCGGGGTTTCGTCCTGTTTGTAAGCCGGCTCGTGCTCTTCATCCACCACGATCAGCTTCAGATTTTGCACGGGCGCGAAGATGGCGGAACGGGCGCCAACAACCACTCGCGCTTCGCCGGTCGCGAGGGCCAGCCAGCCGTCGAGCCGCTCACCTTCGCTCAGGTGACTATGCCACACGACACACCGCTGCCCTCCGGCGATCGCTTCCAAACGCGAGCGCAGCCGGGCGACCGTCTGGGGCGTCAGCGCGACCTCCGGCACCAGAAACACCACCCCGCCGCCCGCCTTGAGCGCGGTATCAATGGCGCGGAGATACACTTCCGTTTTGCCTGAGCCGGTGACCCCGTAAAGCAACGAAACGCTGAATTTCTGCTCGCCCAACCGGCCGGTGACCGCATCAACGGCGACTTGCTGTTCGGCATTGAGCGCGTGGGGTTGCGCCGCCACCAATTCACCCGCGGCGTGATCATCCTCATAGGCCGTGCGCTCCACCCGCCGCGTCTCTTCCCGCAGAATGCCCCGCTTGACCAACGCTTGGGCGGCGGCGGCACTCTGCCCCAGACGGCCGAGCAGCAGTGACTTGGCCTGGGGGCGGAATTGTTGCGCGAGCAAGCCATACAGCCGCGCCTGCTGCGGCGCCTTCTTTTCCAGCATCGCGTGCTCTTCCGGGGTAAGCCGGCGTTCAATCGAAAGAAGTTTTTCCTGTTTCAATCCCGCCCCCCGCCGCACCGCCACCGGAATCATGGTTTCGATGATGCTGTCGAGCCCACAGGCATAGTACCGCGACATCCAGCGCGCCAGCCCCAGCAGATCCGGCGGCAACGCGACAAAGGGATAAACGAGTTGGGCAACTGATTTCAGTCGATCCAGGGGGAAGTCTGTTGGAGTTCCGATCTCCCCGACAATACCCAAGCGCAAGGTATTCCCGACCGGCATGCGCACCAGCGAACCCACCGCCATCAGCGACCGAAGGTGTTCGGGCACGCGATAGTGCAGCACCTTATCGAAACCCGCGAGCGGGTGAATGCCGACAATCATTGGCCGATGACGGCGCGCAGGGTAAGTGGGGGCAAATTTATTTCGAAGAACCTGCGGGCGTCCGGTGGGATTCGTAATCGTTAGCCATCGGGCGGTGCAGGGGCTTGGGCATCGAGGTACACGTTGACAGGCCGGAACGACCGGAAAACATTCGCGCGTGAGCATGCCGGCCGCCCGAGAAAAATTTCAGTCCTATCTGCTGCAAAAAGGACTGCGCGCGACCAAACCCAGATTGGCGATCTTCGACGCCGCGTTTGCTCAACCGGAGCATTTCACCGTGGAACAACTGCTCGACCAAGCCCGCGCCTTAAACAAGCGGGTTTCCCGCGCCACGGTTTATCGCACGCTGCCGATCATGACGGAGAGCGCCCTGCTGCGCGAAGTGGACATTGGCACCGGCGAAAAATTTTACCGTCCCAACCGGGAGGGTTCGGGCACTCAGGTGGCGCAGGTGGTTTGCACCGACTGCGATCGCATTTTTGAGATCAACGCGCCGTTCATGGAATGGTATGGCAGCACCGTGTCATCCAAACTGGATCTCACCCCGATTTCACAACGACTGCAGGTTACCGCTTACTGCAATGCCCTCCGGAAGACCGGAACCTGTCCCCGGCAGGCTTAGGTGCACCCCATTTCCATGGCCAAAGATAAAAGCCACGATGCGGATTTTGAAGCCCGGTTTTTCGAATGCGTGCTTAAACATGATCCGAACTACATCAGCGTTATTGAAATCCTAGGCGGCGTCTACACCCGCCAGGGACGTATTGCGGAGGGTCTGAAGATGGACCGCAAACTCGTGAAATTGCAGCCGGGAAACGCCACGGCCCATTACAATTTGGCCTGCAGCCTCGCTCTTTCGAAGCGCAAGTCCGCCGCGCTCGATGAACTGCGACGGGCCGTGGAACTGGGCTATCGAGACCTTGCCTGGATGCAGCAGGATCCTGATCTGGACGCCTTGCAGAAACACCCGGAATTTCAGGCGCTCCTCAAGGAACTTAAGCCCCAGAGTTGAGCCCGCTACGATTAAAACCGTAAGGCCGGCCCAAACAGCTGTTGGAGCGCCACCTTCAGATCCTTGCCCACCGCCCATTCCCCTCGTTTTTTTACGACGAGACTCTTACTGCGCTGGCCGACTGCCGCATCCACCTCGATTATTTTGGGCAGTTCCGATGGGAGTCCGGCCATTTCGATTAAACCCAGCGGGGTCCAGGCAAACGGCAGCCCCGTCCAGTTGAACCGGATCTCCCAGCCGCCGAGCGGCCCCACGGGCATTTCGCGGGTCAGCAGCGCGGGATAACGCGTTACAAAATTGGGCGTGGTACGAGTTGCGATCCGAAGTCGGACGACGGTTTCCATGCGGGCAAAGTGGTCTTGAAAGGTGTTAACGCGCCCGTGCCGCCACTCCTCATAGAAAGCGAGCGGGTCGATGCCCATTAAGTTCAGGCCGTTCCACATGCCTTGCTGGTTTCGACTCCCGAATTTCTGGCCGCCATACCACGCCTGAAAATCACGCGTCATGACCACCCCGATTTCAAAATGAAGATGAGCCCGCTCCTTGGGAATGACATAGCCGCCGGAACTGTGACCCATCATGCCCAACACGTAGCCGCGGGTGATTTGTTCACCCACCTTGAGCCCCGGCGCAATCCGAGCGAGATGGCCGTAGAGCGTATACACGGCGGGTTTCGCGCCGGGGTGCTCCACGACGACGTAGCGGCCGTAGCTGCTCTCGCCCGCGGACGAGTTGATGTGCCGCACCACGCCGTCCATCACCACCAAAACATCGTCCATCGCTTCTCCCCGGCGGTCGCGCGCGATGGGCTTTAGGTCGAGGCCTTCATGAAATCGCGTGCCGCCGCTTCGCACGCCCCCGAAAGCGCCTGATTGGGCATCCCCCGACCCGGCATGCTGCAGAAAATCAGTGACCGGACGTCCTTCCCACCAGGCGGGGTTTGGCGTCGGCCACGCGAGGATGAGCCGCTCCTGCGCGTTTAACTCCAGCGCCAGCAAGGCCAGCGCCACCATCATCCAGCTCCCCCTCATGACTTGCGGGCCAGGGCGCGTTGCACCGCTCCAACGCTTGCCTTCAACCGCCCCACCAGCCCCGGGAGGGTTTCGTCCGGCAGTTCCACAAAAATAAACAACACCCCACTGTTCAAAGCCCCGTCCATGCGGCGGGCTCCCATGGGTTCGCCGTCCAGCAGCAAGACCAGGCGGCGGCCCTGATTCGTTCCAGACATTCGATAGAGATCGCGGGCCGCGGACGAGGTGAGGCGAAACATGAGACACTGCCCGAGTTCGACCTGCACCAGTTCGACATCCATCACATCAGCCTCGGTAAAGACGGGCTTGGGGTTGATCGCGATGGGCACGCCACTGCGCGGCAATATGACCGTCGTCGAACTCGTCGCCGACGACTCCATGAAAAAACGCGGCCGGGTTGAAACGGTCTTGTCGACCTGCGCCGCGGTTTGGCAGCCGGCGACGAGGCCTGCGGTCAGGAGAAGCAAAATCCACAGTTTCATTCGGGTTCGGCCAGCTGCGCGCCGTTTTGTCACTGCGCCCACCGGGAGATGTCGCGTT
>JBEENF010000054.1:0-13153 GCA_041192325.1 Verrucomicrobiota bacterium | reverse complement strand
CTCTTCCGCTTCCCAGCACGCACCATCAATATGCCCCCGGGACTTCGCGAAAACATCTAGGGCACGCACGATTCTCAGATACTCATCCCGTTCGTCGAGCTGCGTCCAATTCGGGGCATTCACGACACCAGCCGTCTGCATTACACCACGATCCAGAACTGCAAATAACGGCTTCTTCTTCACCTCTCCGAGCAGCCAGCGATACTTCAAATACAAGCTTATCATCTTCTGTGACACACCCAATTTAACGCGCTCATCACGTAGATACGGACAGAATTCTTTGGAGAGTGCTCTCGACAGACTATCAATCGCACTGCACCACGCATCTTCCGAAATCGTCGCACGATCATAATCATCTACGAAAGCAACTAGCCAAGCCTTCGCCCGTTCCTTGAATTCTCGCTTGAGTCGTGAGTCCACGCTATTCGCATAGACGCCAGCTCTTTGGAGCGCAGCGTTCACGGAGTTTCGAAGTGCCATACGATCAATAAATGGATGCATAGTTTTGCCTAACGTTACAGATCAGCAACGACAGCAGCCGGCGCGAGCTCTGCGAAAGCAGAGATCGTGACGGATGAGGGCGTTGGCTGTAGCGCCTGGTTAGCCCTTTTCTCCGAGATTGAGATCTGGATAGCGCTTCGAATCATAGATGCGCTCCGCTTCTGGATCGCTGTATATGTCTTCATCGGGACTATACCACTTCTTGATTAAGGTGCTCTCGCCCAGTGCCGAAAGATAATCAACTCCCCGCTTCAACACAATGTGACCGTCAGCTTCGATCTCGACGTCGGCAATATCTACTGTGGCATGCGAAGCATACTTCGCCACCTCTTTGACCTGGCGAACAATCGTATAGTCGACAGGAATGCGGATACGACTTGGAACCGCCAGAGACTGGCACACTACTGGCCTCGTAATCTCGGTGCCGTAACAGACAATAACGCGCCAGCACAGCTTGCGAATGCCGATCAACAGGTTTGCGGGCGCCTCAAGCTTAATTCTATCCATTGAAGCCCTTAGACGCACGACGTCCTGCGCAATGACTGCGTCGATATATTCCTTTAGCAACACTGCTTGGTCGGGAAAATGCTTTTGCGCGAATTCGACTGGATGGAGAGGAGGCATGCTTTGGCTAACGTTTCAGATCAGCCACGCGGGTCGCGCGAGGAAGGAGTTTCGGATGCTGGCAATCGCCCGAAGACGGACGGCTGCCCGCGTTGCGCTGTGGCGACTGGTTCGGCTCTCTTGATTGTGCGTTCACATTTTAAGCGTGGCGAACGAGACACAAACTTGGAGAGCAAACGCAATCGATATCAGGATAAGCCCGTAGATGAGCCACTTCTTGCTTCGACTCATTTGACGCTCCCGCATCTGATCTAGGCCGGTAAAAACTAGAACTTTGTGACCTCCAAGATATAGCTGAAGCGTCGTGTCATGTGCTTTCAGTGTCACATGGAGTGCGGAGAAAAGCCCATTGGCACTCACGCTGACAATGACGGTGCCAGCAATGTTTAGGATCAGGCTGACGATCGTGATTAGGAGCATAAAGACTTTTGCCGAACGTTCAAGATGAGCCACGACCGTGGCTGGCGCGGCTCGTGCTGCTCGGAGCACGAGGCGTGACAGCCATGGTCGTTGGCTCTAGCGCCTTGTTAGCGCTTCTTTGTCTTCGGGGCGAGATAATGCATCGATAACCAACCGCCGGAAGGGCTCGAACGAAAATACCCCGGCGCGGGCAAACGCTGGACCTGGCAGTGGGTCTTCCCGTCGCGCGAAAAGAGCGTCGATCCGGCGACGGGTTTGCGGCGGCGGCATCATGTCATCGACAGCACGTTTTAAAACAACATCCGCTGGGCGGCGGAGCGCGCCAGGCTCGACAAGCGGGTGACGCCGCATGTGCTGCGGCACTCGTTTGCGACGCATCTGCTGGAGAGCGGCGCCGATATTCGAACGCTCCAGGAAATGACACGAAAGCGTCGAGACCACGCAGATCTACACGCACGTGATGCAGAAGCCGGGCCTCGGGGTGCGCAGTCCGCTGGATGCGAAGTGAGAGTACCCGTCGCGAAAAGAGCGATGCGCAGACGATGAAGCGAAACGCTCACGCGCGGCGCTCCGCGGCATGAAATGCGCGGGAATCGGCCAATTCTGAACTAAAGTTCAAAATTCAGCCGAGAGGAAGCCGCTGCCGCTGCAGGGCACGAACGAAGGTCGAAACACGCGGCGTTCCAGCGCGGCTGAGACGGAAATGAGCGGCCCACGACCGCGTTCCGCGAGGGAGCCCGGAATAGCTGGCTCCGGCGTCGTGGCAGGGGCGCCAGTTAACGCTTTGGATCAGACGCAAATCCCCTGGCCCCGGCCGCCCAACGGGCCAGGACCAGCCGATGAATTTTCGCGTTGTGTCGTACATCGACCGGGAATTTTCGGTGAAAATAAAACGTGCGGATCGATGCCGTGTGCGCGAACTGCAACGCCAGTTCACGCAGCTCACGCGCGAACCTGCGGCACGCGCGGGAATCCGGCACGGTGGCCTCGACGACAATCGCGGGTGTCTGGTCACCGCGGACGCCCAGACCGATCAAGGCGCAGCGGCCGACGCGCGGATGCCGGCGAAATACCTGTTCGCAGGGCTCAGTGTGGAACGTTGCCGCGCGCGTAACGACCCGCTCCGCCTTGCGTCCGCAAAACCAGAGTCGTCCGTCCGGATCCAGGTAGCCGCAATCTCCCATGCGGTGCCACGGGGAGCGCTCCGCCATTCCAGGGGAAACGGCCGAATCCTCGCGCGCGACGTCGTAGATCTTGGCGCGTTCGGTCGCCTCGGGTTGCGCATCATACATTTTGGTCACCACGGGCCCGCGCACCACGATTTCACCGATCGCGCCCGAAGCCAGTTCCCGCGCGTCGGCCAATTGCGCAATCGGCTCATCTGAAATCGCAATGATGCGCACTTCAACCGGCGCCACGGGACGTCCCACACAGGCGCCTCGCGTGGAAGTCAGGTCGATTTCGTCCACCGACACACTCGCCACCGGCAGGGCCTCCGTGGCGCCATAGGGGCTGTGCAGCCGGCCGTTGGGCAGAAACACGCGAGACTTTTCCCATAGCGCCGCCGGCACGGGCGCCCCGGCACACAAGACGCGCCGCAAGGTGGGCAACGTGATGTTTTGCGCGACGCAGTAGTCGCCAATCTTCCGCCACAGGGTCGGCGAGCCGAAGGAATTCGTGACGCTTTCCTGCTGGATCGCCTGCACAATTTGCGCGGCGTTGACCTGGGCGGGACGGCGCGGATCGATTTCCGGGACGATGGTCGTCATGCCCAGCGCGGGATTGAAAAGCGCAAAGATCGGCAGCAGCGGCAGGTCGATTTCGCCGGGTGCGATTTGGTAGGTTTCGCGGATCAGCTCCACCTGAGCGTCGAACATTCCGTGTTCGTAACAGACGCCTTTCGGCGCTCCGGTGGAACCCGACGTGAACAACACCGCCGCGGGGTCCGCCGCCGCATTGGAAGCCAGTTGAAAATGGCTCGGGGCAGCCGGAAAGGAAGGAGCGATGCGCGCCGTCAATGAGCCGCTCGCAGTCACCCGCACGCGAACGGAGCGAAACGCGCGGGGAAATATCCGGCTGACTATTTGCGCGAGTGGAATGCCGACCAGGGCCCGGGGACGCGATCGGGTGACACACTGCAAAAAGCTTTTGAGGCCCATGCCCGGATCAATGATCACCGGCACGGCGCCGAGCCGGAACAACGCAAACGCCGCGGCGATGAGCGGCAAACCTTGGCGGACCATCAGCAAAGTACGGTCACCTCGATTGACTCCGGCGCAAGCGAACCGGCCCGTCCAAGCAGCCACTTCCGCATCCAATTCGGCAAAAGTAAGCGCAAGATAATCAATGTCTCCGCTGCGCCCACGACCGCGTGGAACCTTGAGTGCGACACCATTCGGAAGGGCCGCAGCCCTTAACGCCAAGTGACGCGCGATATTGGCATTGGTTGAATGCGGGGGCACAGGAGCCTGCAGCCTCGCCGGGAATCACTTCCCGGCGCAAAGAAAAACCCGTTCGCCCGCGGGCGTCCCTCGCCCGGAAAAGCCGGGCCGGCGGAACCACCACCCCGTTGAGACCGAGCCGCTCGCGCATTTCGGTGCGCCTCGGCCAGCGCGGGCTCAGTAGTCCCGCAACGTGATCAACCCCCAAAAGAGCGAGACTTTGCGGCCAGAGGGGTCGCCGTTCCCCAATATCTTGGAGGTATCAACATCGAGTGTCGCCGGAGTGGGGGGCTGAAACGATTGAGTCGAAACGGCGACCGCGCCCCCCAGAATATTCGTTTCCCGGCCACCGCTCGCCGTATTGCGCGTGGCACAGCCACCCAAAAAAGACGCGGCTCCCAAGGTCAGGCAGAGCAGTGCGACAAACCGGCGGCAGTCCGAGGCGAAGTTGTGGGAATAAGGGGCCAGCTCGGTGTTCATGGGGTGGGAACGACGGTTAGGGGAACGGAAAAGTTTCACAAGCGCGGGTGGGAGGAATTGGGGAGCCCCCGCTTCTAAGACGCCGGTTTGAGGGTCGGCTCGTTGCGCAGGAGGTCCGCCTGCCAGGGCAGCAGGATGTCATCGAGCTTGTGCGGCGAGCGCACGATCAACGCCAGTTGGGCGCGATTCGCGATCAGCGTGGGCTCGATTTCCAGCCGCTTGGCTACCTGGTCGCGATCCGCCCGAAGCCGGTCCTGGAACTCCACTTCCGATTGCGTCAGAGCCACATGGTTGGGATCGCGGCCCGGCCGACGAGGCAGCGTTTTGGGATCGCGCGCCAGACCGGCGCGGACGGCGGCCGCGAGGGATGGAAAGATCCGCTCGTGCCGCTTGCCCAAGTGCACGGCGGACAGAATCGTCGATTCCGAATCCCCGGCTTCGGCGGACTCGGCTATTTTCATGACGAGCGCGTTGCCGCAAACCTTGAACGGGGGGGTGTCGAGTCGCTGGGCTTGGGTCTCGCGCCAATGCCAAACCGCGTGCAGCACGCTTAGGCCAGGGCCGCGAAAGCGTTCACTGCGCCCAATGCGCCAGTCGTTTTCCGTCGCGGGCGCAAAACCTTCGAAACCCGCTTTGATTTGCGCGCGACACTGCTGCTCCAGCCATCCCATGCGGCCCAACTTGACCAGCTCGCGAGTGAGAATGTCGCGCAGAGCGGGCAGGTGCCACACGTCGAGCGAGGCGTAATTGAGCAGCTTCGGCGTGATCGGACGCTTCGACCAGTTGGCCTTTTGACCATCCTTGTCGAGTGTGACGCCGAAATGCTCGTCCAACAATGAAGCCAGTCCAATCCGGGCGCGGCCCAGCAGTTGGGCGGCGAGCATCGTATCGAACAGGCTGTGCGGGCTAAATCGGCAAAGATCATGCAACAGCCGCAGGTCAAAATCGCTGCCGTGCATGACCAGGTGCTTCTTCGCCAAGGTCTTCCAAAGCGCGTCCAGCTTCAACCCGGGGGCGAGGACATCCACCAGAAACACGTCGCGATCCACGAGGAACTGCAGGAGGCAGACCCGCGTGCGGTAATGAAACATGTTGTCGGCCTCCGTATCCAAGGCGACTTCCTCCACCCGTTCCAGCGCATCTAAAAGGGGATCAAGCGATCCCGGTTGATCAAGAAGTTGGTACTCGGGAGGGCGGGTGGTCACTTTCACTCCAAGCAAACGGCGGAGTTGCGTAGGAAGAAAGCGCGAAATCATGCGAGCGGGACGGGTTTTTCCCACGCCGCGAGAAAAGCTTCAATCAACAAAGGTAAATCTGGACTATATCCGCCTTCCAGCACCGCGGCGGCCGGCCGCCCCGTTTGCCGCAACCAGCTGCCCAAAGTCGCAAAATCGTCCCGTTCCAAGGTCATTTGGGTGATCGGATCCCGCGCATACGCATCAAACCCTGCCGAAACGAGGATCAAGTCAGGGGAAAACGAGACCACGGCATCCAGTGAAGCACGGAGCGCCGCCATGTGATCCACGCGCGGAGTGTGGGGGGTCACCGGCCAGTTGCGAATGGCAGGACCATGATCCTGCGTCCCGCTGCCCGGATATCCCGGATATTGGTGCACGGACGCAAAAAACAGGTTGTTCCGGCCCTGGAAGATGGACTCGGTGCCATTGCCGTGGTGGGCATCGAAGTCCCAGACTGCGACCCGCGCCGCCCCGAACTGGCTCTGGGCAGCCAGGGCCGCGATCGCGATCTGGTTCAAGTAACAAAAGCCCATCGCCATATCCGCCATGGCGTGATGGCCGGGAGGCCGCATCAGGGAAAAGACCGCCGTGCGCTCGGTCAGGGCGTGTTCCGCCGCCTGCACCGCGGCCGCCACCGCGCGCCGGGCGTGATCGCCGATTCCCGGAAAATAGGGTGTATCCGGATCGAAATCGCGCGCTTGCTCCAGCCGGCGGACGTGGGCCGCGGTATGGGCCTGAAGGATGAGCGCATCGCCGGGTGCACCCCGGGGAATTTTCCAGACCCACTCCGGATGTTGGGCGCGAAGATGAGCGGCGGAACAGACAACGCGTGAAGGCTGCTCGGGGCGAAGCGAGGAGCCGTATTCCGCACAACGGGGATCGTGGAGAATAACCATGAAACGATTGTTCGAGGCGTGTTCTCGGCGGCGGTTCCCGGTCACGTCATCCAGCCTTGACGGATCATGTTAACCGCGATGGCCGCCAGGAGCATCGCGATGATTTTGGAGATGGCGCGCAGGCCGGTTGCGCCGATCAGACGGGCGAGGCGGTCGCTGAAGGCGAACGCCAGAACCAGAAGGACAAGATTCGTGGCCAGGGCCGCCAGCGTCAGCGCGACGCCCTGAGTTTGGGCGAGCAGCAGGAGCGTCGTGATGAGCGCAGGTCCGGCAATCAACGGCATGCCCAGCGGCACCACCCCGAAATCATCCGGCAATTTCTCCGGTTGCGTCGCCGGCTGGATGAGTTCGCGCGCCGCCAAAATAAACAGGATCAGCCCGCCCGCGATGCGGAAGTCGCTCACCGAGATTCCCACCGCGCGAAAAATATTTTGGCCGAGGAAGAGAAAGATCAACGCCACCGCCCCTCCGGTCAGCGTGGCCTGGCGCGCGATCCGTTGCCGCTGCGCTTGTGCCAGTCCCTGGCCAAGGCCCAAAAATAACGCCGCCAGCCCGATGGGATCGATCGCCGCGAAAAGGGGAATAAAAGCCTGAAGGAAACGTTCCGCCAAAGACGGCATCGGTTCACGATGTAACGCTGTGCCCCGTCCGTCGAGGGGATCTTGGGCGCGAAGCTTTTCCTCGCGTCATGAGGTTCCGGCGGTGCACGGCCGTTTTCGCCCTTGTTTCAGCGGCGCCCGCGAAGCAACTTTGCCCTCTCCCGATGAAGATCAATCCCACCCTGACGGCCCAGAAACTGCAGAAAAAAACATCACGGGTTTTCGACCTTGCCGGCCGGAAGATCAGGTCGATCGACGCCGCCTGGGACTCCTCGCGCGGAACTCCGGTCTTCACCGTGAAGGGGCGTTACACCTCGCGGGGATGGACGGAGTGGACGCAGGGTTTTCAGGTCGGCATGGCCTTCCTGCATTTCGACGCAACGGGCGACGGAGAGATGTTGCAGCTCGGCCGGGAGAAGACGCTGAAGCTGATGGCGTCGCATGTCTCGCACACCGGGGTGCACGATCACGGTTTCAACAATGTCTCCACCTATGGCAATTTGCGTCGGCTGATCCTCGAAGGAAAAGTGCCGCTGGATCAGCGCGAGGTCGATTACACCGAAATGGCGCTGAAAGTGTCCGGCGCGGTGCAGGCTGCGCGTTATGCCACGACGGCCTACACTCAAGCTTGGTCGCCCGTCGCCGGCACGCCCGCGGCCGCCGGCGTGGTGCCAGGCGGCTACATCTATTCCTTTAACGGTCCGCACTCGTTGTTCGCCGATACCATTCGTTCCCTTCGTTCGCTGGTCGTTGCGCACCAACTCGGCCACGTCCTCACCGGCGAAGGCGACAAGCGCGTCAACCTGCTGCACCGCGCGATCGAGCACGCGGCCACGACGGCGCGTTTCAATGTGTTCTACGGCGCCGGTCGCGATCATTACGATGTGCGCGGCCGCGTGGCGCATGAGTCGGTGTTCAACCGCAACGACGGGCAGTTTCGCTGCCCCAGCTCCCAGCAGGGCTACTCGCCTTTCACCACCTGGACGCGGGGCGCCGCGTGGATCATCTGCGGCTTCGCGGAACAGCTGGAGTATCTCGACTCCGTGCGCGGCACCGAACTCGACGCCGTGGGCGGTCGCCAGGCGGTGACCGACCTGTTCCTCGAAACGGCGCGGGCGACGAGCGACTACTACATCGACGGTTATGCCGCGAAGGACGGGGTGCCGTATTGGGACAGCGGCGCACTCAACACCCACCAGCTCGGCGAGTTCACGAAACGAGACGCGGACCCGTTCAACGCGCACGAACCGGTGGACAGTTCCGCTGCCGCCATCGCCGCCCAAGGTTTCATTCGGTTGGGCAACTATCTCGCGGGACGCGGAGAAAAAGCCGCCGCGCGAAAGTATTTGCAGGCCGGACTCACGATTGCGGATACGCTTTTCGACGAACCTTACCTGTCGACGGACACCAAGCACCAGGGACTGCTGCTCCACAGCGTGTACCATCGGCCGAATGGCTGGGATTACGTTCCGCGCGGGCGCTCCGTTCCCTGCGGCGAGTCCTCCATGTGGGGGGATTATCACGCCATGGAGCTGGCGCTGCTGATCTCGCGGCTGGCCGCGAAGAAATACCTCACATTTTTCCAGGCGGGGGTGTAACGCCGCAGCCCGCGGGTGAGCGCGGGAGTGATCGTCCGCCGAAGATTGCGCCCGCGGCGCTCGTTCGTACATTCGCGCGATGAAAAAAATCGTCGCGCTGCTCTTTTTTTCCACCGCACTCGCCTTGCAGGCTGCGGAATTGCTGCCGATCGAGAAGCAGGTTAACGCCGCCATCCAGTCAGAGCGGATCACCGTGGTGCACTTCTGGGCTCCGTGGTGTTCCACCTGCCGGACCGAGCTCTCGAGCAAAGGCTGGAGCACCTTCCTCAAGGACAACCCCGACGTAAAAACGATCTTTGTGACCGTGTGGCAGGGACCCGACGGCGACGGGCGGCCCCTTCTCGCACAACACGGGGTGGGAACGCAGAAAAATTTCGAACTGCTCGTTCATCCCAATTCCTCGGTCTTCAACGACGAAAAAATGACGTCATTTATGGGCCAGCCGGTGAACTCGATTCCGGCCACGTGGATCTTCCGCGAAAGTAAAATGCTCTACGCGCTCAATTACGGCGAATTGCGGTTCCCCATCCTGCAGCAGCTGATTCAGGACGCGGCCAAGGACTAGGACGCGCGCAGCCGAGCCTTGTCAGCGGCGGGAAATCTGAACGGACTGTCGTCCGCTTCCCGCATGTCCCCGATCAACGCGTTTCTCCTCCACAATAATCTGCGTATTGCGACCAATCCGTGCGTAAGCCCGGATTTCTGCCTCGACTGGTCGGCGATGGCGGCGGCGCTTTCGGGCGGGAAGGCCGTAAAGACCTACCCCAAGAGTCGCTTTGAAACGAAAGCGGGAGCCTGGACCCTCCTCGAAAACGACAGCGGCGATTGCGCCTGGCGGCTGGAAGGCGGCGCCACGGATACGCTCGCTGACGGCGTGCGCCTGGCCGATGGCGCCACGGTTTATCCCGCGACCTTTGCCAATCTGCTGCGCCTCAAGAACCTCGTTCAGGAGCACGATCCCGCCACCACCATCTTTCCCACCGCTCCCGCCCAACTAGGCCGCAGCACGCTGGGCATCGGCGCGCGCTTCACGACCTTGCACTGGCCGGCCGTCGACTGGGCGATGAGCGCGCTCGGCCTCGGGCTGACCGCGAATCAGAATTCGATTCCGCGCGAACTTGTTTACGACACCGACGTGATGCTCGCGGGGAAGCTGGACTCGGTCCCGTTTCCCTTCATCGGCGCGCAGGTGCCGGAGGGTCATCAGGGCCAAAGCGTCGAAGGCATGAGCCACGGTTGCGTGCTCGCGAAACTGAAAACCGGCTTTCATCGCCGCGGCATCGCCTGGAGTTTCAACGCGGACCACCAGCCCATCGGCGGCAAATTCGATCACCGCGAAGACGCCCTGGTGGCCGGCTGCGTGCTCGCGAGTTACATCACTTTCGACCTGTCGCCGGAACTCGCCCAGACGAAGGCGCCCGGGGATCCGCGAAGTTGGACGACTCAGAACGTGCCGGCGGAAATCATCGCAAAAGTGAAAACGCGCCTGAGCGTGGCGGGCGTCGCCCTTGATGAGTCCGCCTTTGCCGCGCTCGTCGCCTACGTTTGGCCGGCGCTGCAGAAGATGAAGCGCCGCGAGGAGAAATACGCGTCCGCTCGCGACTGGCAATTCACCACCGCCGTCGGTCGCGCCTATTTGCGCGAGCTTTCGATCGACGAACTCCCGGGGCTGACGACGCCGGAAACAACGGCGGTGATGCTGGCGCTCTGTGAAGCGCTGGGGATGAAGATCCACTTCGTTGCTCCCGCCTTCGGTTTTCAAAAGAACATGCCGTATCCCGACAACGCCGCGTTGCGCGCGCTGATCGAGCGCCAATGGGCGGTATGCCGCCTCTTCGGCGCGAGCATCGGCTTCCACTCCGGCTCCGGGAAATCCGCCGAAAATTATCAGGTCATGGGGCAGGTCACGAATGGCTCCCTGGAAATCAAGACCAGTGGCCGGTACACCTACGAGATGGGCCGGGCGCTCTTCGCTTCCACCAACGCCGCCGACCAGACGCTCTGGCGCGATTGGTACAAATTCACCCTCGATCTCGCCGTGTTGGGCGCCTTCAGCCCGGATGCGACCGAACAAAAAATGGCGCGAAGTTTCATCGTCGACGCGCTGGTAAAAACCGCCCACGGCGCGGACGTCTTCGCCAATCCCACGGTCACGCGCGCCGCCTTGGAATCGCTGCCGCCGAGTCCGGATCACATGTTCTGGTTCGAATACAATTTTCTCTACGTGCTGGCGGCCGGCGGTCGGGCGGAGAAGGCGGCGCTGGGCGATCACACCTCCGCGGGTTATCAACAGCGCGCACGCTTCTATGGCATAAGTGCGGAAGGCCGGCTCAATTTCGCCCGCAATATCGCGGCCTACATCCTGTTCCTGGCCGAGCAAACCGGACTGGCGCCGGCCGCGACGTGCGCTGCAGCCCAAAAACTGCTTGGCCGCTACACGACGCTCGACGAAATGTTGAACGATATTTCCCGGTAGTAAGTCCCCCCGCGCCCTTCCGTTTTCCTCCCTAGCTAGTCCCAAAACCCCGCATCCACTTCTCTCATGCCCACCTCCCGCTCCTTTATCCACGACGATTTCCTGTTGGGTACGAAACAGGCGCGCGAGCTGTACCATGCCTACGCGGTCAACGAGCCGATTTACGACTATCACTGTCACTTGTCACCCGAGTCGATCGCCACGAACCAGGAGTTTCCCGATCTGGCGGAACTCTGGCTGGGTGGCGATCACTACAAGTGGCGCGCGATGCGGACCAATGGGGTGCCGGAACGGTTTATCACGGGCGACGCTCCCCCCCGCGAGAAGTTCCAGGCGTGGGCGGAAACCGTGCCGCACACCCTGCGCAATCCGCTGCACCACTGGACCCACCTGGAGTTGAAGCGGTATTTCGGCGTCGACGAATTCCTGGATGGTTCGTCGGCCGAACGAATCTGGAAAAAGGCGAACGCGAAGCTGCCGAAACTCCGGGTGCACGACCTCCTCACGAAATCGAACGTGGCGGTGGTTTGCTCCACGGACGATCCGGCCGATTCGCTCGATTTCCATGCGCGCATTCGCGCCAGCAAGCTGAAGACCCGCGTCTATCCTGCGTTTCGCCCCGACATGGCACTGGCCGTGGGCAACCCCGGCACGTTCAACGCCTGGCTGGAAAAACTCGCCGGCGCAGCCGGAACGCCGAACGGCATCCGGGGCTTCGACGACCTGTTGGGCGCGCTAAAAAAGCGTCACGACGATTTTCACGCCGCCGGCTGCCGGCTTTCGGACCACGGCTTGGAATTCGCGCTGTCCGAGCCCTGCACGCATGCGCAGGCCAAAATGATTTTCGACGCCGTGCGCCGGGGCCGAGCGGCCCGGCCTGAGGAAATCCTGTCCTACGGATCGTATCTGATGCTTGAATTCGGCCGCTGGGACGCGGCGCGCGGCTGGACCAAGCAGCTCCACCTCGGCGCCCTGCGCAACAACAACACCCGCCTGCTCGCGAAACTCGGGCCCAACACCGGCTTCGATTCGATTGGCGACTTTCCTCAAGCCGTCGCGCTGTCGCGTTATCTCAACGCCCTCGACTCCACCGACCAGCTTCCCCGCACGATCATCTACAACAACAACCCCGTGGATAACTACGTCTTCGGCGCCATGATCGGCAATTTCCAGGATGGCTCGATTCCCGGCAAAGTACAGTTCGGCAGCGGCTGGTGGTTTCTGGATCAGAAGGAGGGCATGGAGTGGCAACTGAACACGCTGTCCAACGTCGGTCTGCTCTCGCGTTTCGTGGGCATGATCACGGATTCCCGCAGCTTCGTCAGCTTCCCGCGCCACGAGTACTTCCGCCGTACGCTCTGCAATCTCCTCGGCGCCGACATGGCCCGCGGCGAAATCCCCGGCGATTACAAGCTGGTGGGCGGCATGGTAAAAAACATCTGCTTCGGCAACGCGCGCGACTTCTTCGGACTCGAGCTGGCCCCGGAATTCGCCGCGAGGAAAAAGAAATAGTCAGCTTCGGCCCGCGTTGCCCCGGCCCTTGTCGCGCGGCCTGGCCCTGATCGCGACCGCGCGCGGTTCCTCGTGCGCTCGAGCATTGTAATTTCCCGTCCGCCCGGCTTGCTTAACTCCATGACGCGTCGTGAATTCGTCCAAACCGGAGCCTCGGCCGCGCTGGCGGGCTCCGCCGCCTCTTCGCTCGTTGCCGCCACGGCCCCCCGCCCCAAGCGTGGCTTGATTGCCGCGGAAAACGCCCGCGAGGGTTCCCGCGACTGGCAACTCACGCGGGTGCGCGTCGACCGCGATGGGTTTCGCTCCACCTGGATCGAGGGCTACTGTTCGAAGCAGAGCGTGCGGGCGGGCGAGTCGATCGATCTCAT
>JBEENF010000053.1:0-13195 GCA_041192325.1 Verrucomicrobiota bacterium | reverse complement strand
CGGATGGCTGGAAAATCGGGCAGGTGGTTTCGGGATTCGTGGGGCTTAGGGGCTCGAGGAAAGAGCGCATACGTCAGGGTATGCGTTGATGGCCGCCTGCGGGTCCAAGTCGAATCGTCCAGTCGCGAATTGCCGGCGGGGGCCGGCAAATCCACTTGAGTCGTACCGACGTTGCGCCGTTGAAGGACGCTTACCATTTCACTCTGACGACTTCGAAATCTGCGCGGGTCTTTTGAGGTTTGAACCTGGCTTCCTCGGAGAACGCCTCGGCGGCGGACCACAGGCCGAGCGCAACGGGATAGTGCCCCATCTTTTGCTGGACAACCGGGCCGCCGAATAGGAGCGAGAATTCTCGTGGTTCGACGGCGGTGGGGCGGGCGGGCAGGGGCGAAGTTCCGACTACCATGCGATCCATCATGACCGCTTCCGTTCCCGCCGGCGTTTTATCGCGGGCGTCAACCGCGGCGTCGACGCTATGAGCCGTTTGGGGCAGACGCACTCTTGGTTGCGGAGTGGTCGAGGACAATGCGGGCTCCACTCCGAAGAGAGGAAGCGCGGCCACCAGCAGGGCGAACGCAGCGGCAGTAGACTGCGGGAATGGACCCATCGTGTTCGCCCCTCTTTGAACTGCCGGGTGAAGGTGCGAGTTCATGCCGGTACCCAACACCCGAATCTCGCTAGTCGCAACCGTGGTCATGGTGGGAAGGACCGGGCGGATCGGCTCGCTGGCGCTCGCCGCTACGGGGAGAAAAATGGACCCCGGGGATTTACGTGCGATCCGGAGAGAAAGATAAAGAGAAAGGGGAAAGAGAAAGATTATAAAGCGGACCAAGGCGTTCCAGTCCGTGCATTCGGTACGGTCTGTGGTCGAATCTTCTGATGCTTTTTTCCCAGCCTTGATCCCCTGAATTTGAACCACAGATGGCACGGAGCACACGGAGTCCAAGGCGACGACGACATGGGAGTCTACGGGCGGAGCCAAACGCTTCAGGCAAGAAGCGCCGCGGAGACACCAAAGCCGGCGGGCGGTTCGGCCGGGCAGCAAAAATAGAGCTCGGCACCAAGGAAGGCATCCGGCGGTCTGACGGCAAAAACTCCCATGCCCTTTGCTCAACGTAACCGACCGATCCGGGCCCGAGGCCTTCTGGCCGCGATGGCGCCGCGCGCCGGTTGGCTGCTGCCCCTGCTCGCGTGGGCCGCGCTGGGTTTGGGCTGCGCGGGGCTGCCCGACACCCAATTTCTCACGCGGCAGTACACGAGGCAGTCGGCGAAATTCAAAAATGCCTGGGGACCAATCCCGGAAAGGCGCAGTGCGGCGTTGATGCAGCAACTCAAACGCAAGGTTGGCGACCTCGACATCCTCGATCGGCAGGCAGCCTTGGAACAGACGCTGGTGGGAGAGCCCCTCGTCGTTGGGAACAAGGTCTCATTGCTCCAGGATGGTCCCGCGACCTACGAGGCCATGTTTGCGGCGATTCGCGCAGCGAAGCGCCACGTGAACATCGAATCCTATATCATTGAGGACGGCGAAATGGGGCAGAAGTTCGCGGACCTGCTGCTGGAACGCCGCGCCGAGGGGATCGAAATCAACATTCTTTACGACAGCGTGGGCGCTTTCAAAACGGACCGGAAGTACTTCGAGCGATTGCGCGCCGGCGGCATTCAGGTCGTGGAGTTTAACCCGATCAACCCATTCACCGCGCGGTTTCGCTGGTCCATCAATCATCGCGATCACCGGAAGCTGCTGATCGCGGATGGGCGCACGGTGGTGCTCGGTGGGATCAACATCGACGATGTTTATTCGACGGGGTCGGCGAGCGCAGGCCGCCACTCCGGGAGCGGCCGCAGCGGCGGAAGCAAGAAGGGGCGGCACAGCGGCTGGCGTGACACGGACATTCGGATCGACGGGCCGGTGGTGGCGGATTTTCAGAAAATGTTTCTGCAAACGTGGGAGAAGCAGCATGGGCCCCCGCTCACGCGTGATGACTACCTGCCCCGGGTGCCGGCCCAGGGAAACGAAATTGTGCGCGCCATCGGCAGCTCGCCGGACGACGCCTATAATGCGATTTATCTGACCTTCATCGCGGCGATCACGAATGCGGAGAAGCAGATCTACATTACGAATGCGTATTTCGTGCCGGACCCGCAGTTGGTGGAGGCCTTGCAAGCAGCGGCGGGACGAGGGGTGGACGTGCGGCTGATTTTACCAAGCACCACGGACTCGCGCTCGGCCGCGCATGCCGCGCATTCGCATTACGCCGATCTCTTGCAGACAGGCGTCAAAATTTACGAGCGCCGGGCGGCGCTGCTGCATGCCAAAACGGCCGTGATCGATGGCGTGTGGTCCTGCGTCGGCTCGGCCAATCTCGACTGGCGCAGCGGCGTGGACAACGACGAGGTGACGGCAATCATTTTGAGCCGGGAATTTGGGCGGGAGATGTTGAAGGCGTATGCCCTGGATCAGGCGCAATCCGACCAGATTCACCTGGAAGAATGGCAACGGCGTCCCCGTCACGCCCGGTTCAAGGAATGGTTCTTCCGACTGTTTGGCCGCATGCTTTGAGGACCGGATTGGTGCGCCACAGGGGGATTTGCGCGTGGCAGCGCGGAACGAGCCGCCAAAGAATGAATTGGCCTCCTTTTTCAAACCGCGTCGGGCGGGGCTTAATCAAAACGACGACGATTGGTTCCTCGCCCCGCCGCTGCCCGACGCTCAATCTCGATGCCATGAAATTGCGGCTCCACCTCTGTTTGATCAGTTTTGGGTTTCTCACGGCAGCTTTCGGCGCCGAGGACTGGAAGGCAGGTTTGGCCTCGGTGAAAATTACGCCGGAAAAGCCCGTGCTGATGTACGGGTATGCCAATCGCGTGAAGCCCTTCGAGCGGGTGGGACAGGATATTTATGCCAAGGCTTTGGTGCTCGCCGATTCCAGCGGCAATCGCGCCGTGATGGTCACGACGGATCTGGGCGCCATGCCGGCGGACTTTGTTGCGCCTTTGACGCAACGCATCACGGAAAAAACGGGTCTCACGCGCGACCAGATCCTGCTGAGCTGGGCGCACAATCACGCGGGGCCGAACCTGAGCATGAAGGTCACTCCGGGCGCGGGCATTTCCGTCGCGGACGCGGAAAATCGCGTCGCCTACACCCAATGGGTGATCGACCGAATCGTGGATTTGGTGGCGCAGGCGAACGCGCGGCTGGAGCCGGCCCGCATTTCCCAAGGAGGGGGCATGGTGAACTTCGTCATGAATCGGCGCGAGTTCACGCCGCGGGGCGTGATCTTGGGAGTGAATCCGCGCGGTCCGGTGGATCGCAGCGTGCCCGTCCTGCGGATTGAGGGCAGCGACGGCAAAGCGCGCGCGGTTCTCTTCGGCGCGGCCTGCCACAATACGACACTTGGTTCGCAAAACTACGAGCTCTGCGGCGACTACGCAGGATTCGCGGAACACTTTTTGGAGGAGAAGCATCCGGGCCTGCAGGCAATGTTCATCATGGGGTGTGGCGGTGACGCGAATCCGTACCCCCGGGAAGGCATGGAAAATACGCGCAAGCACGGGTCGACGCTCGCCGATGAAGTTGACCGCGTGCTCACAGGTAAACTCCGTGCCATCGCGGGGCCCTTGAAGGTTACATACGGCCGCGTCGATCTTCCGCTGCAATCGCTGTCAGCAGAGACGCTGAAGCCTCTGGCGGAAAAGTCGGCCAACTGGCAGATGGATACCGCTCGCAAGTTGCTGGGCATGCTGGAGCGCGGCGAGAAACCGTTGACGCATCACTCGGCGCCGGTGGCGGTATGGCAATTCGGTCGCGACCTGACTTTCGTCGCGCTGCCGAGCGAAGTCGTGGTCGACTACGTCCAGCTGGTGGAGGCGGCAATCGGGCATCTGAACCTCTGGGTGGCCGCGTATTGCAACGAAGGATTCGGTTACGTGCCGTCGGCGCGAGTGATTCGGGAGGGTGGATATGAGACGCGCGGACTTATTGCGGGTGACGGCTGGTTTGCGCCGGCAACGCAGGATGCGCTGGTCGGCAAGGTGGCGGAATTGGCCAAGCAAGCCGGGCGGCCGTAGGGTGTTCGCCGTTCACTTGGCCTCCAAAAAAAAATACGGAGGGACCACCCCGGATCGACGCTACCCGAGAGGGAGGCCCACCGCGGTGGAGGCGGCAAAGTTCGGCTGGATGGTGGAATCGACCGTGATCTGGGCGCCTCCGCTGTCGCGCCGGCTGGGGAGCGACCTCACGGTCGCACGGCGCGGTAATACTTCACCATTTCCTGCACGCTTTCCGTCTGCTTCTGCAGGCGACCCCAAGCGAAGACCATGACGCCCGTCGCCGGCGGGCGCGTGCCGTGGTCCAGCACTTCCGCCACCTGGCGGGGCGGCACCGGTTCGCCCCAGTCCGCGAGTTGCACAATGGGCCAGATGCGCAGGCGTTCTCCGGGACGACCCTCGACGCCGAGGTGCGTTCCGAGCCACTGCGTCTGGCGCGAAATCCAAGCGGGATCCTGCACGTGCCCAAAACGGGCATGATACGGCATCGGGCTGAACACATCGAGGTAGCGCGCCTGCGCTTTGAGATCGATCGCCAGCTTTTCGCGGAGCGCGCCGCCGTTGTCCGTGTCGTTCCACGGACAATGAAACGTGCCGAGCAGCGCCTGCGGGCGCGTGGCGTTCACGATGGCGCGAAATTCGCGGACCCAATCGGTGAGAAGGTCGCAGCGCCATTGCACCCAGCGCGGGCGCTGTTCCCCGAGCAGCCGTGGCGAGAGTTCGGCGACGGGCCGCGCGGGAAGTTCGAGGCCGGTGTCGGCTTGGAATTTCGCGAGGCAGTTGGGGCAAAAACAGGTGTCGGGCATCTTGGGCACGGCCTGTTCCCAACTCGCGTGGCTGTGGTGATAGTCGAGCCAGATGCCGTCAATGTCGTGGGTGGCGAGCACGCGGCGGAATTCGTCCATGCGATTTTTCCGGTAACCCGGGTGGGTGGGGCACACGCCCTGCCAGCCGTCCGGCGGAGGCGAGACGTTGCCGTCGGGGCCGACGGGCGCCGCGTCCGGGTGGTCCTTGAGAAAGGCCGCATCGTGGAGGGTATTGAACTCAACGAAAACCTTCGAGCCCTGCGCGCGCAGCAGGTCCACTTGTTCCTTGGTGACGCTGCCGGAACCCATCCAGATCGCGTTGACCGCACTGTCAGCCAGGGTCGCGCCGTTTTGGAGGAGCTCCGTCGGCACCCCGCCGTAGATGCCGCGCACGACGAGATGGGGCCGGGCTTTCGGCTCGGCGGCGTCAGCGGTGAATACGCTCAAGGCGACGGTGCTCGTTTTTACAATACGATGCAGAGGGGTCATGGAAGTAAGGAGCTTGGGGTATTGAGCGGTGCGCGAATGCCGGTGGCAATGCCGTGCGAGCGCTCGCGCGGGCGGTCAATGCGGGGAAGAGGAAGACGCGGCGGCACAAGCGGGACCGATCGCGACCATTGACCGGAACCCAGCGGAGAGACGACGGAATGCAGACTCGGAAAGCGCGTCGGTGCGACGAGTCATGGCAGGCGAAATGTTTCGATTCTGACCGCGCGGTCAGAATTCAAAGTCCGAGCGGCGCCGTAATTTCAACCCCACCGCGCACCCTTGCGGCCGGGGCGCCGAAGGCATCATCGATTCCAGGGTGGCCTGCGGGCTTCAAAGCGCGCGGAGAATTGATGGGCTGAAGTGGGAGGAGCGGGTTTATCGCGCGAATCGGGTAAAACATCACGGCGTAGCGCCAGTCGTGCGAACGACAATGGCCACAAAAAAACCGCCCCGGAGACGGGGCGGTTCGCAAGGTCAGATTAGCGGCTGTAGTCGGCGATCCGCTTTTTGGCCGTCCAAACCAATCCGTCGCCGATCATCCGCAGGTAGGCCGGCTTGTCGAATTCCTCATTGTGGCCAAAGCCGACATAGAAAACGCGGCCGTTGGGACGTTCACGTACCCACGCGGTCGGCATCGATCCCTTGTCGTTGGTACCCTGCATGAGTACGGTGACATCGGACGCGAGGTTCTCGTAACGGTACATGTCATTCTTGGTGGTGAAATCGGCGGCACGGCGCGTGACGGGGTGCTGATTCACCTGGAGGGATTTCACCGGGCCGAAATGCACGCCGTATTTCGCGCCAAACACGTCGACATCGAAGGTGGGCCACTCGTTCAACGCGTGGGTGGCGGTGCGCAGGCCGACCAGGCCTTTGCCTGAGTCACAAAATCGCTTGATCTGCGCGAGCTGCGCGGGCGGGAGCGTCATGCGGCGGACCAACAGAACGGCGGCGTCGGCATTGTCCAGGGCCTCCAATCCCTTCAGGGATTTGCCGTCCTCACCCGGAGTCACCCACGTGCATTTCACATTGTAGTTTTTCTCCAGGAACTGCTGCAGCTTTTTTAGCGACGGCTCGTTGTCGTAGGCGTCATTTTTCACGCCAGCGACGAGCACGACTTTCAACGCTTCGGCGGCCTGAACGCTGCCGGCCAGGCTGGAAAGTCCAAAGGAAACGAGAAGAACCGCGCGCAGGAAAACGCGTCGGGAGATCGGGAATGAGAAGGAAGACATGGTGTGATTTGGGCCTGGGAGAAAGGAGGGTGATCATGCGCCGCCGGGTCGCCATGGCCAGTCATTAGTCGGCGAGCGGGGGTGGCGGCAAAAGCCTGCGACGGCGCGGCGGCGCCGCGGAGTTACTTCAGGTGCGTGGCGAAGAAACGGTAAGCCACTTCGCGCGCGTCCTCCGGGAAGTCGTGGGTGCTCTGCGGATAATTGGCCTGCAGGTGGTCCGGCTGGCCGTAGAGTTGGTAGATGGGCCGCGCGGCGGCGATCGAATCCTTCACGCCCGAGACCTCGAAGTTGCTATCGGAGACGGGCGCGCTGGCGAGGAAGGGCCGGGGCGCGAACACTGCGACAATTTCCGGAAAGTCGAAGGGGATTGCGCTCGCATCATTGCCATACTGGCTGGCGATGCGCGGCATATAGCGACTGCTGGTCCACCCCGCGACCTTGCCGTTGTAGTATTTGTGGAAGCGCGTGAAGCCGCAGTTCGAGACCAGCGCCTTGATGCGCGGATCAAAGGCGGCGGTAAACATCGTGTTGTGGCCGCCCAGCGAATGACCGATGCAACCCATCCGGCCGCCGTCGACCTCGGGCAACGACTCCAGCAAGTCGAGCGCGCGCATGTTGTCCCAAATGGCTTTCATGGTGCCGCTGACGTAGCCGAAGCGGGCGTCGGCGAAATCGAACTTGTGTTCGCCGAACGAGGGGTAATCCGGCGCGAGCGTGACGTAGCCGCGCCGCGCGAGATGCAGCGCGTAGTGCAGATTGGGTTTTCCGCCCAGGCCGCTGGGTTCCTCCTTGCCGATAGTGGTGGTTTGGTGGAGGCAGAGAATGGCCGCTCGTTTGCCCTGGCGGGCCGATGCGGGGATGAAGAGGTAGGCGGCCACCTGGTCGTTGGGCTCCGTCTGGTATTGGATCTTCTTCCGCACCAGGCCGCCCTCGAGCGCAACCTCCTCCAGCACTTTCATCTGCAGCGGCACGCGCTTTTCCCGGCCCGGAACCTCGCCCATGACCGCGCGCATGCCCGCGAGAATATGGCCGCGCCGGATTTTCCATTCCTCGATCGTCTTCACCGGATGGCGGCCGCCGTTCGCGTCGAGGTAGTAAGTTGGGTCTTGATGATCCGGATACTTGGGCGACGGGCTTTCACCGCGTTGCGCGAAAGACGGCGAAGCGACGGACAGCAAACCGAGGCCGATGGTGAGAATCGCGGAAAGGCGAGGGAGCGAGGCGGCAGGTTTCATGAAGGGTATCGGGTGGATTGTGGCGCGGCGGGATCGATCCCGCCGGATTATTTGACGTGCAGTTTGGCGACGTCGGAGGCGCTGAGGGCGCGATCGAAGACAGCCACTTCATCGAGCCGTCCCTCCCAATTCGCCTGATTGTCGCTGCGTCCGCCAAAGAAGAATTGCTCGAGGCCCGGGGGCAGATTGCCGGCTGCCGTGGTTTCGATTTCCAAGGCGCCGTTCAGATAAACGCGGACCTTCGCGCCGTCGCGAACGATGACGACATGCTGCCACTGCCAGCGCGGGATGTCGGTCTTGCCAGCGACGATGGCGGCGGGATTGTTGCCGCGCGCGAAGATGAGCCGGCCGGTGTGGCCGGATTTGCCGCCGATGCCCACGTGGTCGCCGTTGGCCGCGAGGCCCTGGTCGTGATCGCGGGAGAAGAACCAGCCGCTGATATCGCGACCGTCATGCGGCATGCCGTTCCACAGCCAGAGGGAGATCGAGTAGCGGTCGGTCAGCGTGCCAAGGCGCGCGCGCAAACGGCCGCCGACGAAATGCGGCGCGCGGTTGCGTTCGCCCTGCGCGGTGAAGGCCGGCGAACGGGTACCCTCGAGGTAATAGGTGATCTCCCGCTCGTAGACGGCGTCGTGCCCGTGATCCGTTGCGTCCGCGGCGTGGGGGCCGTTGAACTCGTTCAAGCGCCAGTAGGCGGCGGGCTTGGCGGCCAGGATGGCGCGAACGGCAACGCCTTCGCTCAGTTTCCACGGCCGCCGCGGCTGACCGGAAACCTTTTCCAGTAACGCGATGGCGGTTTGGGCGACGCGCGGCTCAGCCGTCACTTCGAGGCCGGCAGAACGGGCGGCCCAGGTGTTGTAGCCGCCGAAAAGGTGCTGCTCCGGCGGGGGAATGTAGCCGTCGCCGCCGTTCGCGAGTTCGATGACCATCGTCTGGGCGAGGGGGCTCGCGGCCTTGATCTTCAATCCGGTGACGGCGTAGGTTTCAGTGGGCGTCGTGGCGATGCCGATGTCTCCGATCCGGAGCGCTTGCACGACAATTTCCGTCTGCTGGCGTTCGTGGAGGATGACTTGCTCGCGCGCATAAACCTCGGTCTGGGTTTTTGGGATACGCCCCCCCATGCCATCGACGATGCGCTGCGCCCATTCGAGCAGCTGTTTGTTCGGGACGCGGTATTTCATGGCCAGGCGTTGCTCCTCCATCACCAGATCGACATCAGACCGGTAGCGAATGCCAGCGTAGGCTTTCATCGCGAGGTCGACCAGCCCCTGCGCGTAGGAATCGATGGTGTACTTCGGGCGCTGGTTTTCCGGAAGGGTGTAGTCGACGCGATAGATGTCGCCGCTGCAGCCATGGGACATGATGCCGACGAAACTGGATTTTCCCTCGGCGTCGTTGGGCGCGATGCGCTGCTTCAAGCCCTCGGCGAAAAGGCCGAAGTAGTCGGCACTGAGATCCGAATCGCCGAAATAATGCATGGAGAAATTACCGAGGACGGCCAGGGGGCGACCATCGCGGGTCTGCACGGAAATGAGCGAAAGCTCGGGATCCTCGGGCCCGGCCTCGCCGGTGGCGTCGTTCCAATCGCGGCCGGCATGCATGTTGGCGCGCACAGTGAAGTTGCCGAAGGGATCCTCGGCCATGCGATCGGGGCGCCGGATCCACTGGCGCACGGCGGTGTACTCCGCGGCGTCGGTTTTGGCGAAACCGATGCGCGCCGGCTCCAGGTTGGCCTGGGCGGCGGCAATGACCTCCACCAGTCGGTCGCGCAGCAAGGGGACGTACGCCGGATCCGCGTCGGTTCCCAGGCAACCCATCGAAGAAGGCACGGAATGCGCATGCGTGGCGGAAATCAGCAGGCGATCGCGCGGAATGCCCGTCCGTTTTTCGGCGAGCGTTTTCGCCTCATCCAGCAGCGGGCGCGACATCATGCAGCTGTCGACCACAACGATGGCGAGTTGGGTCTTGCCATCGGCGAGCACGATCGCGCGGGCGTTGACCCGGGTTTTTATTTTTTCCAGGGCGCGGCTGATCATGCCACCGTTGACCAAGACCGGAAGTTTGGTCGGAGTGACATCAAGGACCGCGGCGCCGGCTTTGAATTCAGCCCCCGCCGCTGACGTGGCGGCGAGCAGCGCGAGCGCAAAGGAGCGAAGAGAGCGTCGAATCAGGGTGACAGGAGTTGATGAAGACATGAGGAGACGAGGGTGGAGAAAGCGGCGGATCAGGCCGGCGCCGGGGCGGCCGGAAGGAGCTAAACGAGGATGCGAGGATCAGCGCCCCGCCGGCTTGGCTGCGCCAGTGCGGGCGATTTTCAGATGGCGGTCCGCGAAATTGAGATACTGTTCCCAGTCGAACGCCGTGATGTCGTGCGGGCCGGTGCGAACATGGTAACCAATGAAGTCACCCACGGGCTCATTCACCGCCGGCATCGCGCTCACGCCCACGCCTTTTTTCTGAAAAAGCGCGTAGACGGGGCCCGCATTCAAGCCGGAAAGAAATTCGCCCCGGGGGTCGGCCCATTTGTCATCCTCGGCGCTGGCGATATACACCGGGCGCGGAGCCATGAGCGCAATGAGCTCGTGTTGATCGACCGGGAGGGCCGGCTCATTGCCAGCGTAGGTGTCGAATCGATTGCAGAACCAATGGGGAAACGCCTTGGTGATGATCGCCGTGGTTTCGCCAAAGTTGCGGCGCGCGAGAGCAGCTCCGCCTTCGCCCGAGTCGTTCGAAATCACGAGGGCGAAACGTTCGTCGGTGGCGCCGGCCCATAACGAGGTCTTGCCCAGGCGCGAATGGCCGTGAACCGCGACCCGCTTCGCATCGATGTCCTTGTCCGTTTCGAGATAATCCAAGGCGCGGCTCAACCCCCATGCCCAGGCCCCGATCGCGCCCCAATCATCGGGCGCGGCATCGGCGGGCGCGCCCGTGGGGGCGCCGGTAACAGCGGCGGGCATGACGGTCTTCGCCGTGTCGCGCTTTGCTTCAGGTTTGAAGGTCGCGCGGACGCCGTCTTTCCAGCCCTCGGCATGATCCGGTTCAATGTCGCCATAGTAAATGGTGGCGGTCGCGAAGCCACGGCGGATCACTTTCTCGATTTGCCAGCGGGAAGCCTGGAAGCCGCGGCCTTTGTCGGTCGCGCGGTGATTGACCACCACGCCGTCCTTGGCGTCACGCATCCAACTGGTGGGAAGCGGCAGGGTGGGATCGGCCTCCACGGAATGGTTGCCCATGAAATTCAGGCCCAAAAACGCCGGCACCGGCTTGGCGGCGTTGTTGGGGACGTAAAGCTGGATCGTCATTTTCGGGCCGTTCTTCGCGCCCGTGAAATAAACCGCGACCTCTTTCCGGGTGGCGAGGCCCTGGATCGCCTGGGGATCGGAGCGGATCACTTCAAATTTCATGCCCGCCGGGCGCCCCGGACTTCGCCCGTAAACGTGCGTGCGAAAGAGTTCGAGCAACTCGGGGCGGCGTTCCCGGGTCCAGGTGTTCGCGTTCTTTACGGGCTTGCCGTTGTTCAGGACCAGGGGATCGGGCAGCGGGTGCGACCCGACTTTTGCCTCCTCGTAATTTACGTCACGACGTTCAGCGGCGAACGAAGTAAACAGGGGAAGCGTAGCGAAACCGAACCAGAGGTAACGGAGGTTCATGCCGCGAACGTAGTGACGCGCGAGGCGTGGGCAAGACCGCTCGGCTTGGGCGGGCGGATTCGTCCCCGCTCGTCCCTCCACCCCCCGACGCCGACAGAGACAGGGTGCCCGGACGGGCAGAAGGGGCTGCGGATTGCCAGCATGGCCGGGGGGCGCTGATCGCGGCCCGACTGGT
Source organism: Verrucomicrobiota bacterium (assembly GCA_041192325.1). Classification (GTDB taxonomy): domain Bacteria; phylum Verrucomicrobiota; class Verrucomicrobiia; order Opitutales; family Opitutaceae; genus ER46. The sequence goes on along the minus strand of JBEENF010000053.1, from coordinate 1,555 downwards.
TGACGTCATATTCGGCAGACGTTTGGCCGCACCCAGCGCCGCCGTGAGCGCGATGGCGATCGACCAAGCCAACGGCACGACCGGTGCGCCAAAGCATCCGCGCCTTGGTCCGGTTCGCGATCGGATTCGCGCAAGGCGCCTGCTTCAAGAACATCCCTCGCGATGCAATCAGCTCGCCGCGAGGGTGCGCTGCCCGCGCCTACTGGCGCCCGAAGACCTGCTTGCCCTCGATGTACGTGGCGACCGGCTTAATCGCGGCGATCTGCGCTTCGGGACAGGTAAGTATATCGCGGTCGAGAATAACCAGGTCGGCGCGTTTTCCCTTTTCCAGGGATCCGATGTCTTTTTCCATGAACATCAGGCGGGCATTGTTGATGGTGTAGAAACGGATCGCCTGCTCCCGCGTCAGCGCTTCCTCGGGATGCATCTGACCCTCAAACCATTTGGCGCGGCGGGTAACGGCGGTGCCGATGCCGAGGAAGGGATTGTAAGGATTGATGCTGCGGTCGGGCCCGATTTTTTGCATGTGATCGGAGCCGCCGCCCGTGAGCACCCCTTTGGCAAAGAGCGTCTTCAGCGGCTGAAACCAGCGGGTGCGCGCTTCGCCGAATTGCTGATGCAGCGTACGGGAATCGAGATACAACCAGACCGGCTGGATGTCGCAGCCCACGCCCAGCTGCGCCATTTTTTCGATGGCCTCGGGCGTCATGAAATTACAATGGGTGATGTTGGGGCGGGTGGGGGCCACGGGCGTCGCGCGATTGACCTCCTCATACGCCTCGACGAGCGCGCTGACGGCGCCATCACCGACGGAGTGAGCGGTGAATTGAAGGCCGTTTTCGACGGCCGTGCGGACCACGGGGATGAGGCGGTCCTTGGAGATGAACCGTACGCCCTGATACTTCGGATCGCTGATTCCATACATCGCGCTTACGCCCCACGGCTGGCGCATGTAGGCGCTGCCGGTGAGCATCCCGCCATCCAGAAACATCTTGATGCCGATGACGCGGATCCACGCGTCCGGGTTGGTGAAATGCGGATCCTTCGCCACGTTCTTGATCTGCTCTTGAATCTTCTCGATCTCGCCGAGGTAGCCCACGCCCTGGCTGGAGGCGATGCGCACCGTGAGGTCGCCCTGGCGGCGGAGTTTTTCGTAAAGGGCGAGGGAACCCGTGCTGCCGCCGCGGTCGCAGATCGCGGTCAAGCCGATCGCATTGTAGTCTTGGAAAAGGCTTTTCAATCGCGCGACCCGGTCCGCTTCCGTGGGCGACTTTTCCTTGCCGCCCTTTGACTTCACGAAACGGGTCGAGTTGCGGAGCACGCCGGTGGGTTCGCCCGTCTTGGGATCGAGTTCCACGAATCCGCCGGAGCCGTCCGTCACCTTGAAATTGCGATCGATGCCGCTGAGCTTGAGCGCGAGAGTGTTGCACATCGCGTCGGGCCCGGTGGTGTAGAGCACGGGGTTGTTGGGTGCAGCGGCGTCGAGTTCGTCCTTGGTGGGATAACGGGATTCCTTCAGGCGCGTGATGAAAACCTGCGAGAGATGAATCCAATC
>JBEENF010000052.1:0-13215 GCA_041192325.1 Verrucomicrobiota bacterium | reverse complement strand
GCGGCATGGCCCTAGGGGTGAACCGCAGCTCGGCCGCTCAGAGGAGATCGCGTTGCACTTTGCGTTCGAGGTTGGCTTCGAATTCCCGGCGCAGTTCCTTCGCCTTGCCGTGAAGCGCCGGCATGAGCGGGAGCCATTGGTAAACTTCCTCGCGCAGATGCCGGGGCATGACGGGCGGAATGGTCAACAGCCGTTCGAAGGCCCGGACACATTGCGCCGCAATTCGTTCGCAAACCACCTGTGCGGCCGCGGAACTATGCTGCCCGGCGAGGCGCAAGGAATGCTCCAGTCCGCCCGGGCGCCGCGCGAGCGCGTTGCGATAATCGAACAGGCTGGGAGCGATGACGCTGGCAACGCGCGGAAAGCCGCCTGCCATGGCGTTCCAGGGCTCGGTCCGCTGGTCGCCGGCGGCGCGAATATCACTCCGCAGCAATACGGCGGGGATATCCGCGAATTTCGAAAACATGAACTCCACCACGGTCCCGCTATCGAGATCAGTGCCGTCGAAATTGAACAGCGCGAGATCAGCGGCGATCAGCGCCCGCAAGTTGTGGTCGCGAATGGCGCGCGCGCTGCGGCCCCGCAGCTCGCTGAAATCCTGCGGCAGAATACAGCGAAATTTCCCGTGTGATTTTTCGTAGATGGTCTCCGCCAGCCACGCATTGCCAATGTGGTCCTTGAGCGAAAACAATTCGCCCCCGAAGAAAATCGTGTAACTGCGCTTTTTTTTCTTCATGCGGCCGCGAGTTGAGCTAGCGCCGCGGCGCGCTGCGGCTCAACGCAAAAGGCTCGTTGGTCCGCCGCCCACGACCGGCCTGAATCACCGAGTTACGGGGGTGGGCTGGGCGGATTCAACACCAGGGTATGCGCGGGCTTGCCGGGAAGGAATGGAGTGGGTTCACCCTTCGTCCACGCTTCGTGACCCGCGCGATAATACGGCGACAGGGGATGTCCGCTCTGACCTCCCGGCATGTGAAAAATTCCCTCCTCCTCGTGGCCGGGCGAAACCACGAGCCGCTCGCTTGCCCCGTGGCGCGGCTGCTGTACGCGGGGCATGTCGATGTCTCCGGGCAGCGATTCGGGCGGCAGGTTCAGCCACCGGCCGAGCCAATCCGGCAGGTTGTAGCCGAAGGGATGGCGCAGTTGCACGCGGTTGCGATGTCCCCAATTGGCGACCGGCAATTGGACGCTTTCCTGATTGGCGGCGTAAATCACGTCGTCGACTGCGGCGACGAGCAATTCCGGCCAGCTGGCATGCTGCGGGTTGAGCAGATGTTTCGGCTTTTCCCGCAAAATCGCCCAGAGCGCGGGTTCCAGATGCAGGTCGGGCCATACGAAGCCTGGATCCGCCTCCAGGCAGGAGGCAAAGATCGCGGAAAAAACCCGCTGGTAAACCGCGATGCGAAATTGTTTCACGAGGGGATAGGCCTTGGCTTCCACGCTGGCGCGACCTTCCCACTTTTCGGCGTAACCGCGCAGCGCCTTGCGGCCCGCGTTGTTGCCCACCGCTTCGGGCGAGAGTGTTTCCAGCAACAGCTGGCGCCACGGCGTCAGGAACAAGGCGCGATCATCGAGCTGGATCTGGAGCATATCACGCGGCGTGGCCCGCTCCAGTGCCGCCAGGCGATCGCGGATTTGCCCGGCCCGATTGGGGCGCGCGTAGCCGCCATCGCCCAGTTTTTCCAGCATTTCGCCCCCGACCGCGCGTTGATTCGCGGACCAGATACGCTGCGAGCCGGTCGTGGCGTCAGCCGAATATCGGATGACGGGAATCTGTTCGGGCGGGACCCATCCGTCCCAACGCCGGTCGCCGTAGGCCCAGGAGACGGGCAATCTTCCGTCGTAACCGACTCTCCGCGGCAGCCGGCCGGCGATGGTCCAGGCGACGTTTCCTGCCGTATCCGCCATGACAATATTTTGAGCGGGCATGCCCGCGCCATGCGCGACGGCGATCGCGGCTGTCACATCCGCCACATCCTCCAACGCGAGCAGGCCGAGATTGGTGGCCGAGGGATCATGGGCCGTCCAACGCAACGCGAGCGGCCGTTCCCGCTCATCTTTGTCCACGATCGGCCCCCAGATGGTCCAGTCGTAGTTCTCGATCACCGCGCTCTGGCCTTTGACGGTGATGGTTTCCGTTCGAGTGTCGATTTTGACCGACTGGCTTTTTGGCGTGGCGTACCAGGTCGTTAGGCCGGAAACGGGTTCCACCACCACCAGATCGACCGTGTCGACATAGGCATTGGTGAAGCCCCACGCCACCTGGCCGTTGCTGCCGGCGATGACGAGGGGCGTGCCGGGCAAGGTGACGCCGGTGACCTTGCGCGTCGCCGCGGCGCCATTTTTTCCGACTGCGGGAAACTCGAGGGAGGCGCGATACCAGGTGTTCGGCAGCCCGTGGTCCAGGTGCATGTCGTTCGCGAGCAGACCGGCGTGATTCGCCGTGTGCGCGCCGCCCAGCGCGAAGGCATTGGAACCCGGGAATGTATCCGGATTCCGGATCGATAGGCCAAACGCGCCGGAATTTGTTCCGTCCCCGCCGGGCGGGGAAAACGCGGTGGTCTGGTTCTCGTGGCCGGAGCGCAGTTGGTGACTGAGTTTTCGCGCCGCGAGATTGATGATCCTTGGCCCCGGGAGGGGGGCAACGGGCGCGGTGCTGGCGTCCAGGGCCGCATCATCCGGCCCCGCCACGGGGGCAAAAAATGCGAGGGCATCTTTGCCCAGCTGATCACGCAGCGTCATCAGGGTCTTCTCGTAGCGCCCGGTCTCATCCTGCAGATCGAGGGTCATCGTGTACGCGACCAGGATTGTATCCTCCGGGCGCCACGGTTGCGGCAGTTCGCGCGCGACGTAATACTCGAAAGGCCTGGCGCCGAGATCACGGAGCCCCGCATTCACGCCCGCGGTGTAGGCCTCCAGGATTTCCCGGTGGCGGGGAGGCAGGTTCGCCACCACCTGTTGCGCGAGTTTCCGAAACCCGTGACGGCGATTCGCCCGGTCACGCGCGAGTCCGCGCCGCCCAAAAGCTTCGGCCAGCTCGCCGGCGCTGTTGCGTCGCAAAACATCCATCTGAAAAAAGCGGTCCTGCGCGTGCAGCCAGCCGAGCGCCCGCGCGACATCCGCCCGCGAATCGCCGCGAATCGTCGGCACACCCAGCGAATCGCGGAATATCGTAGCGGGCGCGCTCAAGCCTGCCACTACCGCGGCCCCCTCCAGGCGCGGCAGACTGGCCCGCATGCGGGAATAGAACCAGCCCAAGGCGCCCGCCGCCACCACGACCAGCACACTGAGCGCGCTGGCCAGCAACCGGAGTCGTTTGCCTGCGGCCGGGTTCACCAGGAAAAGGCTCGCCGGATTTCCGTCACAATGGCGTCCGGCGTCTGCGCCACGTCCACCGTCACGGCATTCTCCGGGGGCTCGAGGGCTTCGAACTGGGATTTGAGCATCTCGGGTTTCATGAAGTGGTTATGCCGGTCGCCCAGCCTCGCAGCGATGAGTTCGAAACTGCCCGCGAGATGAACGAGTCTCACCCGGGCGGGATCCGTCACGATCGTCTGCCGGTAACTGCGTCTTAGCGCGGAACAGGTGACCACGAGGCGTGCTTTGCCGGCCAGAGAGCTCTCGATGTGCGCGCGAATGGCCGCGAGCCAAGGCTGGCGATCCGCGTCGGTCAACGGGGTGCGCGCGCTCATTTTCGCGACATTTTCCGGTGGGTGAAAATCGTCCGCGTCCCGAAAACTCCAGCCTAATGCGCCCGCGAGTTTTTGCCCGACCGTGGTCTTGCCGCAACCCGCCACGCCCATCAGCACGATCACCTCCGGCGGCCGCATTTCCCATGCCCGCGCGCTGACGGGGTCGCGTCCCTCGTCGAAGTCCAGATAATCGAACATCGTGATGATTGGCTTGTCGGACAGGCCGCTTTCCCGAATGCGCCGGGCCAGGGTTTCGGCTGCCTCATCGCGCAATCCGCGTTTCATCATGAAGCCATTCCATGTCTCGCATTCTTCATCGGAGCGTGGGCCCCCTCGTTCCTCGGCCCAGGCGAGGACGGTTTCATCGCTTTCCCCAGCCGTCAGAACGCGCGCTCTGAGCTCCCCGTAATCGATGCGCAAAAAGCCACAGCAACGGGCGTCGAAGGCTTTGCCGAGATTGGCCGCGTAGTCGGCAACCGGCAGTTTCCCAGCCGCATGCAGCCGAATCTTGTCCAACATGCGTCCGAAATAGACATGCCGGCCGACTTTTACGTAAGGACTGCGCAAACCAGGTACAAGCATGGCAAAGTGACAGGGCTTAAAGGGTAGTCTGACAAGAATGGAGTGACCGCGCCGGCTACCGCGGGTCGCGCCTCGAGCTTTTCCTTACCTGCCAATAATAGATTCCGGTGGCGAGCGTCCCCAGCACCCACGTCGGAAAATTGACCCACAACTGATGAAAAGGCACCGGGTAGTGCCGCACCGCCCAAATGATGGCGACGTGTTTCACCGCAATCAGCACCCAGCAAATCAAAATGCGCCGCTCAACGCGGGGATTGGGCAACTCGCGTTCCTCCACGTGCACTGCATTCACAAACGCCGTGCGGTCCGCGTCGGGAGAGGGCCGGCTGGTGACAAGGGCGAGCAAGTTAGGAAACATGCAGGATTAACCTTATCGCGGCGCCCGGAAAAGCAAAAGGCGAACACAACCCAACGTTAACCGGCACGTTTCCTCCCCACCGGTGCATGCGCCAAGATCGTTTCAGGGAATGCCGTGAAGCGCAGGATTGAAATTCGTCACTCCCGCCGCAAGTTGAGCGACATGGCGCAATCTCCTTCTGCGCGTACTCCTCCGGAGGAGAAAAGCCCCCGCCTGGCTCCTCCCAGCGCCGCCGCGGCCGGTCTCAAAGCGGTTGCCCAGACGGCTCAGCTCGTCGGCGGCATGGGCCTGATCCGCGGCGCGCGGGCCCTGCTGCAGGTCAATCAATCCGCGGGTTTCGACTGCCAGTCCTGCGCCTGGCCCAGCCCCGACGGAGCGCGGCATGTCCTCGAATTTTGTGAGAATGGGGCAAAGGCCGTCGCCGATGAAGCTACTTTGCGCCGCATCGATCGGGATTTTTTTGCGGCTCACTCCGTCACGGCGCTCGCGGCCGAGAGCGATTACTGGCTCAATGTGCAGGGGCGGCTGACCGAACCCATGGTGCTGCGACCGCACGCCGCGTATTACGCGCCGATTTCGTGGGACGAAGCTTTCGAACTTATCGCCGGCGAACTCCGGGCGCTGCCTGCCCCGAATGCGGCGGCGTTTTACACTTCAGGTCGCACGAGCAATGAGGCGGCCTTCCTCTGGCAGTTGTTTGCCCGGCAATTTGGCACCAACAACCTGCCGGATTGCTCCAACATGTGCCACGAATCGAGTGGCGTGGCTCTCACCGAAACCATCGGAATCGCGAAGGGCACCGTGAAGCTGGAGGACTTCGGGCGCGCGGAAGCGATTTTCATCATTGGGCAAAATCCGGGAACGAACCACCCGCGCATGCTGACGACCTTGGAAGCCGCCAAGGCTCGGGGCGCCAAGATCGTTTCGATCAACCCTTTGCCCGAGATTGGCACGGAACGTTTCAAAAATCCCCAGGATTTCATGCATCCGCTCAAGGCGTTCAAAACGCTGTTGGGCGATGGCGCGCGGCTTTCCGATCTGTGGCTGCAGCCCCGGATCGCCGGCGACCTCGCTTTGTTCAAGGGCCTCATGAAACGGATGCTGGAGGCCGAGGAAGATGCGCCAGGTGCCGTGCTCGACCAGCCGTTCATCGCGGCTCATACGCATGGATTCGCGGCGCTGGCCGCCGATCTGCGCGCAGAGTCGTGGGATGAAATTGTGGCGGCGAGCGGCGTGTCGCGGGAGGAAATCTGCGCCGCCGCGAATATCGCGATCCAATCACGGGCGACCATTTGCTGCTGGGCGATGGGACTCACCCAGCAGCCCGAAGCGGTCGCCACCATTCAGCAGGTCATCAATTTTCTCCTCCTGCGCGGCAATGTCGGGCGCCCGGGCGCCGGGGCGTGTCCCGTGCGCGGCCACTCCAATGTGCAGGGGGATCGCACGATGGGGATTTTTGAAAAAATGCCCGAGGCATGGCTGGACCGGCTTGATGCGGAATTCGCGATGAAGGCCCCTCGTTCCCCGGGGTTGGACACGGTGGAGACGATTCGCGCCATGCATGAGGGGCGCGTCAGCGTCTTTGTCGGGATGGGCGGAAATTTTCTCTCGGCCACCCCCGATACGGACTACACGGCAGACGCATTGCGGTGTTGCGCTCTGACGGCGCACGTTGCCACCAAGCTGAATCGCAGTCACCTGGTGACAGGCCGCACCGCGTTGATTTTACCCTGCCTTGGGCGGAGCGAGCGTGACGTTCAAGCCGCCGGGGAACAGTTCGTGACCACGGAGGATTCCATGGGCATCGTCAATTCTTCCCGGGGAAGACTCGCGCCTGCGGCCTCCGCTTTGCTCAGCGAGCCAGCCATCGTTTGCCGCCTGGCGCGGGCGACGCTGGGGCCCGCATCGCGCGTGCCGTGGGAGGATTTCTCCGCCAACTATGACCTCATTCGGGAGCGCATTGCGCGGGTCGTGCCCGGCTGCGAGGACTACAACCGGCGGGTGCGCGGCGGGGCTTTTTATCTGGCGAACGCCGCGCGGGATGGCCGCGAATGGCATACGCCCACGCAACGCGCGAATTTCGTAGTCGCGGCGATTTCCCGCCGGACGGTGGCGCCGGGCGAGTTCGTGCTCATGACGATCCGCACGCATGATCAGTTTAACACCACCATCTACGGACTGGACGACCGCTACCGTGGCGTCTTCGGTGGTCGCCGCGTGGTCTTCATGCACCCGGCCGATATTGCCGCGGCGGGATGGCAGGCGGGCCAATTCGTCGACCTCACCAACCGCCACGGCGGAGTCGAACGCACGGCGCCCGCGTTCATGCTTGCGCCCTACCGGATTCCGCGTGGCTGCGTGGCGGCGTATTTTCCCGAGGCAAATGTGCTGGTCCCGATCGACAGCGTCGCCGCGAAGAGCAACACCCCAACGAGCAAGTATGTGGTGGTGCGGATCATGGCGTCCCCACCGGCCTGAAGCCAAGGTCGGGACGAAAGCATTTTCTCCCGTCGGCGGGCGGCGGCGCAGGGAACTTTTGCGCGCCACGGTTCGTCCCAGAAAACATCATGAAAACGAACAAAATTTTACTCCTCGGTCTCGCGGGAATCCTCCCGATGTTGGCGGGGCCGCCGAAATCTCCGGGCGGCCGGGTGGATGTCGCATTTTTCGAACCACAAAAATTCACCGACGTCCGCAGTCGCGCCATGGGCACTTTCGAAGAGACTTCGTATCTCGCTCAGTTACGGGACTATCTGGTCGCGCAGGCGGGCCGCTATGTGCCGGCCGGCCATACGCTGGCGGTGACGTTCACCGATGTCGATATGGCGGGAGATTTTGAACCCTGGCGCGGCGTACGCTGGGACGAAATTCGCGTCTTGAAGGAAATCTATCCGCCCCGCCTGTAGCTGTCTTTTCAACTGAAGGATCCGGACGGCAATGTGCTCAGGGAGGGCAAGCGCGACCTGCGCGGCCTCAGTTTCATGACGCGCGGATTTGCGGATGACACGTTGCGTCACGAGAAAGCGCTGATTGAAGACTGGCTTCGCCGCGAGTTTCGGGGCCTGCGTGACACCTGATCAGGGCAACCGGGGATAATTTCCACCGTGCGGAAGACGCGGGCGGTTTGACAAACGCCCGCGTCGTTTTTGTTTTCCCCGCTTGAGCACTGCTGTTGTCGTCACTGCCGCCCGTCTGGATAAATGGTTGTGGGCGGTGCGGATTTTTAAGACCCGCAGTCTCGCGACCGATGCGTGTCGGGCGGGGAGCGTCACCGTCAACGAACTTCCAGCGAAACCGGGGCGCGATGTCCACTCCGGGGAAATCGTCACGGTGCGTCAGGGGCTGGTGCGGCGTACGCTGCGTGTGCTGGAGGTGCCTCGGTCGCGAGTCGGGGCGAAATTGGTCGCCCATTTCTGCTCGGATCTGACCCCCCCGGAGGAGTTCGAAAAGGCGCGCACCGACCGTTTGGGGCAGCTGCTCGCGCGGGAGAAGGGCAGTGGCCGTCCGACGAAGCGAGACCGGCGCCTTTTGGGTGAAATGCTCGATTGACCGGCTCAATCGCCGTGCAGGGTGGGAGGCACGGCGCCGCGCGTCCGGGAGCTTCGATCCAAAATTTTCTTGCCTTGCCCGTCGCCCCATGCACTTTGTCGCCACTTCGTTAGAGAAAGCGTTAGGTGACAGTATCTGGTGAGTCGTTGGCTGAGCGTTTGGCTTAAGTGATGATTTCGAAACCCAAGTCGGGAACGGACTGGCAGCGGACGGTGGATCTACGAGACATCACATGAGTAACTCCAAACTATACGTCGGCAATCTGTCGTTCAAGACGACGGAAGACGAACTCCGTTCTTCCTTCGGGCAATTCGGTTCCGTCACCGACGTTTACGTCGCCATGGACAAGATGACCGGTCGCCCCCGTGGCTTCGCGTTCGTCACCATGGGCACGGCCGAAGAGGCCAAAGTGGCAGCGGAAAAAATGAACGGCGTCGATCTCGGCGGCCGTCAATTGACGGTCAATGAAGCGCGTCCGAAAGAAGAGCGTCCGGGCGGCGGCTTCGGCGGCGGCGGCGGCGGTCGTGGCTTCGGCGGCGGCGGCGGCGGTGGCCGTGGCGGCTTCGGCGGCGGCGGTGGCGGCGGTGGCGGCGGTCGCGATCGCGGCGAGCGCCGGTACTAAGTCGCGTTTCCGATAACGAAACGATTTTCGAGGGACGGAGCTCCTTTGGGGCTTCGTCCCTTTTCTTTTTTGCTCTTTTGCGCGTCGTCACGAGCGCTAGTGAGTTTGATCCTCTGCCGGCTCCGCCGGCCCTCGTGACCCACGTTCCACTGTCATGCCTTTTAAAGCCCTTAATCTTTCCGAATCGGTCCTGCGCGGCGTCCAAGCTGCGGGTTATACCGATCCGACTCCCATTCAGCTTCGCGCCATTCCCGTCGTCCTCGGCGGCGGCGACCTGATCGCATCCGCGCAGACCGGCACCGGAAAAACCGCTGCCTTTGCCCTGCCCATCCTCAGCCGCCTCGGGCAACACAGCCGCACCCGCGTGCTGGTCCTCGAGCCGACCCGCGAACTTGCCGCCCAGGTTGAAACCGCCTTCCGCGATTTCGCGCGGTTCACCGACTTGCGCACCGTCGCCATTTTTGGCGGTGTGGGCTACGGCCTGCAGCGCACCGAGCTCAAGCGCGGCGTCGACATCATTGTCGCGACGCCCGGCCGGTTGGTGGATTATCTGAAAGAGGGGACGATCAGTCTCCGCGATATCAGCATCCTGGTGCTCGACGAAGTCGACCGGATGCTCGACATGGGCTTTCTGCCCGTGGTGAAGGACATTATCGCGCGCTGCCCGCGGGAGCGCCAGACCCTGTTTTTCTCCGCCACCGTTCCGCCCGAGATCGCGGCGATCGCCTCTTTTGCGCTGCGGAATCCCGCCCGCATTGAGGTCGGCGTTGCGCGTTCCGTCACCGCTTCGGTTAAGCACGCGTTGTATCCCGTCTCGTTCGAGCAGAAATTTGATCTCCTGCTCGCATTGCTGGCGAAAACCGACTTCGACAGCGTGCTCGTGTTTTCCCGCACGAAGCATGGCGCCGATAAGATCGCGCGCCGGCTCAAGGCCGCCAATCATTCCGTGGGCGTCCTGCACGCCAACCGTTCGCAAAATCAGCGCATTGAGGCGCTCGCCGGATTTAAATCCGGCAAGTACGAAGTGATGGTGGCGACCGATATTGCCGCGCGCGGCATCGACGTCGCCGGCGTGTCCCATGTGATCAATTACGACGTGCCGGAAAAGCCCGAGGATTATGTGCATCGCATCGGCCGCACGGGCCGCGCCCAGGCCGTGGGCGATGCGTTCACCTTGGTGACCCCGGAAAACGCGAACGATATTCGCGACATCCAGCGTTTCATCGGGCAAAAAATCCCCGAGCTGCGCCTCGAAGGCTTCGACTACAAGCCGATTACGGCGCGCGCTCCCGAGTCCGAGCAGCAGCGGCCACGGGGAAGCTTGCCGGGACAAATTCGCCACAGCGGTAGCTACAACCGGTACCGCGGTCGCCGCTAAATTCGGGGTGGCGCGGGCGGGTTGGGTAGCCTTGGTTAACGGATAATCCGGTGCCCACCTTCACGCCCAACGCGGTCGATCTCGAAAGACATCTCGTTTCCCTGCGCGCGTGCCGCCGGTGCCCGCGCATGTTGAAACCTGTCGTCACCGGCCGGCCGGTGACGAGTCGCATTCTGCTGGTCGGTCAGGCGCCCGGGGACAAGGAGCCGATCCTCGGCCGTCCCTTTGCGTGGACGGCGGGCAAAACCCTTTTCAAGTGGTTCCAAGGCGCGCTGGGCTGGTCCGAGGAGGAAACGCGCGACCGCGTGTACTTTGCGGCGGTGTGCCGCTGTTTTCCGGGCAAACGGGCCGAAGGCGGCGATCGGGTGCCGGCGCCCGACGAGATCGCGAACTGCTCTGACTGGCTCGCCCGCGAATTCGAGCTCCTTAAACCCCAATTGGTTTTACCCGTCGGCAAGCTGGCGATCGGACAATTCCTGGGTGAGCGCCCGCTGGTCGAAACGATCGGCCAGAAGTTTACGATCACCTACCGCGGACTGGTGACCGATTGCATTCCGCTGCCGCACCCGTCCGGCGCCTCGCCGTGGCATCGCATGGAGCCGGGGCTCACCTTGTTGAATCGCGCGCTGGTCGCCGTGGCAAAGCTTCCGGCCCTCCGGAGGCCGGGTCGAAAACACTCGACCTCTCCGGCGGGGGAACCGATCCCGGCCGGTGGCGCCGCTCAGTTCACGCGGTTCCAAACGGGCTGACCCAATACTCCGGCCCGCGCAATTTTCGCTGAGGTGCTACGCATCTCGACCATCCCATCGGGGCTGCAGAAGGCGGCGTGGCAGGTGCAGATCAGGTTCGGCGTTTCCGCTTCCTCCTTGGTCCGCAGCGGTTCGTTCTCCACCACATCCAGCCCGGCGCCGGCCAGCTGGCCCGAGCGCAACGCAGCGAACACCGGCGCCTTTTGCACGATATCTCCCCGGGCGGTGTTGACCAGAAACGAGCCGCGTTTCATCGCGTTGATCTCCTTCGCGCCGATCATCCCGCGGGTTTCCGCGGAAAGCGGGCAATGCACGGACACCGTGTCGGCGAGGCCAAACAATTCGGCGAGCGAGTTGACGCGGTCGACGCCCACGGCCTTGTGCGTGCCGGCCGGTGCATAGGGATCATAAAACACCACGCGAAACCCGAACGCCTTCGCCCTCAGCGCCGCGGCCGTTCCGATGCGGCCCATGCCGACGACACCAAACGTTTGGGTGCGGAGCCGGCGCATTTTGGCGGACACGGTGATTTTCCAACCGAGTTGCTTCGCCTCGGCGTCGAGGGGGAAAAGCTGGCGATACAGCGCCAGAGTGAGCGCGATCGCGTGATCCGCCACTTCTTCGGTGCCGTAGTCAGGCACATTGCACACCGGGATGCCAGCGGCAGCCGCAGCGGCAATATCCACACTGTCGAAGCCCACGCCATTGCGGATGATCACCCGGCAATTTTTGAGACGGCTCAAGACATCGGCCGTCACGAGCGGGCCGTGCCACAGGATCAAAGCGTTCGCTTCCAACACTTCGTCAGGAAAGGGCGCGTTGAAATCGAGCCAAACGGTCTTCAATTCCGCGACATCCGAGAGAATGGGCCGCTCGATGCTGGCTTCGAGGTCAGTGAACTTAAATTCCTTGGGGCAAAGGATGACGACCGTGGGTTTGTTCATGAAAAACGCTTTGACCACGAATTACACGAATGACACGGATGCCGGAAAGACATATCGTGTCTCCTTCATGAATCTTGCCGCCAAGTCTTTCTTTGCTTTTTTGACCCTCGCATTCCTTGCCACCGCCACGGTCCTGCGCGCCCAGCGGGAAAAATTGCCGCCCGCGGATCTGGAGTACGTGGAGAAAAACTGGCCCGAGGCAAAGAAGACCAACAGCGGAATTCGCTATATCATCCTGCGGGAGGGGAAAGGCGACACCCCCAAGCCGGGAGACAAAGTGAATGTCCTCTACGTGGGACGCCTGATGGACGGGAAGGTTTTCGACCAAAACGACAGTCGCGACCATCCGTTCGAGTTTCGCGTGCGGCGGCAAATGGTGATCGAGGGCTGGGATCAGGTGTTGCAGTTGATGCAACGCGGGGAGAAGCGGCTCGTCATCATCCCGCCCGAGCTGGCCTACGGCACGCGCGGCCAGCCGCCCAAGATTCCCCGCAGCGCAACGCTTGTGTTTGAAATCGAATTACTCGACTTCAAGCGCGATTAGCCCGCGGCGCGGTACCGCTTCCTCGCCGCTCAAGCGGCGCTCGCCGAGGGGGCGTTGCTGGCGCGGCGCTGCATAAGGAGATTGTCGGCGGTGTAGAGCACGAGGCCGATCCAGATCAGCCCGAAGCTCAGGGCGCGGCCCCGGGAAAACGGTTCATGGTAGACGAGCAATCCCACTGCGATCTGCACGGTGGGCGCCACATATTGGAGCACGCCCATGGTCGACAATCGAATGCGGCGCGCGCCGAAAGCAAAAAGGAGCAGAGGAATCGCGGTGATCACGCCCGAGCTCAGAATCAGCAGGTGGGTGCGGAGGTCCGCCCGACCAAAGCTTCCTGCGCCGATGTGCTCCTGCCAGAGCAGAAAGAGCAATGCGACCGGCGCCAGCAGCAGGGTTTCCGCCGTAAGCCCGACGAGCGGGCCCAGCGGGGATTTTTTGCGGAGCAAGCTGTATCCGCTCCAACTCGCGGCCAGGCCGAGCGCGATCCAGGGCGGCCGGCCCAGCTCGATAAACAACCACGCCACCCCAATCGTGGCGAAAGCGATCGAGATCCACTGCAGCCGGCGCAGGTGCTCGCCCAAGGCAAACCGCCCGACCGCGACGTTGACCAAAGGCACGAGGAAGTAACCGAGCCCGCACTCGACCACGTGGCCGGTGTTCACGCCCCAGACATAGATCAACCAGTTCGCGGTCAGCAGGGCGCCACTGCCCAAGCTGATGGTCAGCCCGCGCACCCTGCCCAAGGCCGCGCGTACTTCGCCCAGCCCGCCCTGGGCGCCCAGCAGAATCAGCAGGAA
>JBEENF010000051.1:0-13217 GCA_041192325.1 Verrucomicrobiota bacterium | reverse complement strand
ATGCGCGCCAAGGTCGGGTGAAATTTCGACCGACGCAGCACCGGCGCTGAACGACGCGGCGGCCTCGGGCGCGGTGACCTTGATGAAAAGCAGGGTTAGTAGCAGGACGAGGACGCGCATCTGAGCAGGGGAGTTCGCTCCGCCAGAGTGGAGAAAACGGGGCACGGGCGTCGAGAATCTTTGCGGGTTCCACTTCCCGAAGGAGCCCTGCGCGCTTGTCGGCGGTCACAATCTACTGCACAACCGCGTCCATGTCTGTAGCTCCAGATCCTGATTCGCATGCTCCCGGCTGGTTCCGACGACTGGGCGCGGCGGGGCCTGTCGCCATCGTGCTGTCGTTTTGGCCGCCGCTGGGCGGCTTCCTGTTGCTGGCGACTTTGACGCAACTTGGCCCCTGGTTGCGGGACCACGGCAGCGAGGGCATTGCAATCTACATCCTGGTCACGGGATTTTTAATGGGCATCTCCTTTGTGCCGACCTATGCTTGCTCGATCCTGGCGGGCTGGGCGTTCGGCTTTGGCGTTGGCTGTCCGGTGGCGTTGTTGACGATCACGCTGGCGGCCGTGCTGGCCTATGTGATCGCCCGGTGGATAGCGCAGGATCGCGTGCTGGAGGTTATTCGGGAACGGCCGAAATGGCGCGCCATTCACGAAGCGTTACTGGGGTCGGCGCCGGGACGCACGCTGCTCGTCGTGACGTTATTGCGCGTTCCGCCTTCGTCCCCGTTTGCGCTGGCGAATTTCGCCCTGGCGGCGGCGAAGGTGCCGCTGTGGAACTACACGCTGGGCACCTTCATCGGCATCGCGCCGCGGACGGCCTTGGCGGCGTTTGCGGCCGCAGGACTGGAGCAGTTAAAATTCAAGGACACGGGAGAACGCTGGATGGTCGTGGCGGGAGTGGCCGCGACGCTCGTCGTGTGCGTTATCCTCGGTATGATGGCCAATCGCGCTCTGGCGGCAGTGACGGCCGATCCGGCAAAAACCAGCGAGGTTTAAGCAAAGACTTCCTGGCGCCTGCCAGGAGTCATGCCGTTAGCGGAAGGGCCAGATCTTAAAAAATTCGGCGAAGAAGACGGCCGCGATGGCGTAGCCGAGGGCCGGCAGTTTACGGGGTTCCCCCAAAGCGAGCGCCAACAGTGCGGCGGCGATCAGCCCAATGCCCATGCCTTCGGCAATGCTGAACATGAGCGGGATGCCCAAGATCGTCAGCACGGCGGGGAATGCCGTTCGAAAATCGTGCAGGTCGATTTCCGTAATCGACTGCATCATGAGCACGCCGACAATGACCAGAACGGGGGCGGTTGCCGCCGGGGGCACGATCAGGATCAGCGGGGTGAAGAACAGCGCCAGCAGCAGGAGCAGCGCCGTCGTCATTCCCGTTAAGCCGGTGCGTCCCCCCGCTTCGACGCCGGCGCCTGATTCGATGTAACTGACCACCGTCGCGGTGCCACCCAGCGCGCTCAGGAGGGTGGCGATTGAATCCGCGAGCAGGGCACGGCCGGCTTTCGGCAGCGTGCCGTCGGCGCGGAGAAAACCGGCGCGCTTGGTGACCGCGATCAGGGTGCCAATGTTATCGAACAGGTCGACGAGCAGCAGGGTTAGAATCAATGGCATCGCCATGAAGATCGCGTGCTGATTGGTGAGAAAGTGGAACGTGAGTTTCAGCAAAACCGGCGCCGGCGAGGCCGGCAGCGAGACCAGACTGGCGGGCAGCTCCGTGACCATTCGACCGCCACTGCCGCGGATGAAAAAGCCCGCCACGGTAACTGCGGCGATGGTGAGGATGATCGCGCCGGGGGTGCGCCGGGCCACAAGGATGCCCCCGAGCGCAATCCCGCCGAGACAAAGCGCGACGGGACCGGAGGAGAACGTGCCGGGCGTTACAAATGTCGCGGGATGGGCGACGATGACGCCGCCGTTCTTCAAACCAATAAATGCAATAAAGAGGCCAATACCGCAGGTCACCGCGATTTTCAGTGACCGCGGGATCGCCGCGATGACTCGCTCGCGAAGGCCGGTGATCGAAAGCAGGAGGAAGATGACGCCATTGACGAATACCATTCCCAGCGCTTCGGACCAGGGCACGCCGCGACCCTCGCAAATGGTATAGGTGAAAAACGCATTGATGCCCATCCCCGGCGCGAGTGCGATGGGATAGTTGGTCAGCACTGCCATGAGCATTGTGGCGACGGCGGAGGTGAGGGCGGTGACCGTGATGAGCGCCGCCCGGTCCATGCCGGTGTGGGCCAGAATGTCTGGATTCACCGACAGGATGTATGCCATCGCGGCGAAAGTGGTGACACCCGCCTGCAGCTCGCGCCTCACGGTGGTGCGATGTTGCTCGAGTTGGAACACGCGGTGGAGCAGGGCGGTAATCATCGGTCTCGTTCTTAGGACGGTAATCGTTCTTTCTGTCCGGGCCGCGAGCGAGAAACGAGCATGATTACGAAACCTCCACGCCCCGCCCATGCCTGTCATTGACGCCCACGTTCACCTTTATCCCGCGACGGTGGACCATGATCCCGCGGCGTGGGCAGCGGCGCAGGGTGAATCCCATTGGGCGATGTTGTGCACGCGTCGCCGCAAGGATGGCCGTCCCGTACAATCGCTGCCGACGCTCGAAGGTCTCCTGGCTGCGATGGACGCCGCCGGCATCGACCGCGCGGTGCTGCTCGGTTGGTACTGGGAAAAACCGGAAACCTGCGTCTGGCAGAATCGCTTTTATGCCAACTGCGTCCGCCATTATCCCGACCGGCTCGCGGCATTTGCGACGCTGCATCCGAGCGCCGGCCGCGATGCCACCTTGGGCGAGGTGCGGCGAGCGCAGGCCGA
This sequence comes from Verrucomicrobiota bacterium, assembly GCA_041192325.1. Classification (GTDB taxonomy): domain Bacteria; phylum Verrucomicrobiota; class Verrucomicrobiia; order Opitutales; family Opitutaceae; genus ER46. The sequence goes on along the minus strand of JBEENF010000051.1, from coordinate 10,386 downwards.
CGGCCTGATTGGACTCGGCGAATTATCGCCGCACTCCCAAGGGTTCTCCATCGCCAATCCAATTTTCCGCGAAGCGCTGGCCCTCGCCGCGGAGTTGCGCCTGCCGGTGAATCTGCATGTGACCGATCCCGGGAGCCGCAGGTATCCCGGCTGGGTGGCAACGCCAGCAGACGACTTTGTGGCGCTCGCCCGCGATTTTCCCGCGGTGAATTTCATTCTCGCGCATTGGGGCGGCATGCTGCCCCTGAGCGACGCGCGTTTTGGTGGGTTACCGAACGTTTACTACGACACGGCGGCATCACCCTTGCTCTATGATGCCGGGGTTTGGCAGCGAGTCGTCCCGGCGCTCGGCGCGGACCGGATTTTATTCGGCTCAGATTTCCCCCTTAATCTTTATCCGCAGATCGAAGTGGCTGCGGAAATGGCGCAATTGCTTAACGAGGCGAAGAGCGCGGGCATGCCCGCAACCGTGCTGGGGACAAACGCGGCCCGTTTGTTCCGCTGGTGAGTGCGGCTGGCTCCTGGCGAGACCGTGGAGCCGCGCTAGCTTTAGAGAAATCGCTGCAGCGCCCAGTCAATGACCGGGCTCGACGTTTCCTTCACCACAATCTGCAGCCCGGTGGACAACCCGGAGCCAAGCGCCACTGGAATCGTGAGCACGGGGAAACCGCCCAGGCTGGCCGGAGCCATGAGCGAAAGAATGCGACTGCGGTTTTCGAGGGTGCATTCTGCTTTCGTGAGCGCGGCACAGGGGGAGCCGGGCAGCACAAGAAAATCGTAGGTTTGGAAAAACTGCGCCCAGCGAGCGCGCACGGCGATGAGCTCGCGATCCGCCTGCTCCAGTTCCGCGACGGTTATATTGTGCACGCGGTTTACGCGTTCCCACACCACCGGGTCGTAACGGTCGCGATAACGATTCGCCCAGCTTTGGTGCACTGCCCAAGATTCGCGTGAAACGATGGCATGGTAGGCCGTGACGGCGCGGGAAAACCCTTCCAGCAACTCGTCCCTTACGGCAGGTTCAGCGGGCGCCGTGAGGACCGCCGCAGCAACCCGGCACGCTGCCGCGACGTCGGCGTCGATGCCGGGCAGTTCCAGATAACATCCGACCGGAGCACGATCGCTTTGGCGGAGCCCGGTCAGCGCGGAGAGGGCCAGCCGCATGTCCTCGGCGTTGGAGGTAAACCAGCCGGACGTGTCGAACGTGGGCGAAAGAGGGAAGACATCGCGCACCCAGACGTCGCGGGGTGTCAGGCGGAAGCCGAAGAGCCCGCAAAATGCCGCGGGCAGCCGCACCGACCCCCCGGTATCCGTGCCCAGCGCGAGCGGCGCAATGCCGGCCGCCACGACCGCCGCCGAACCGCTGCTGGAACCTCCCGTGGTACGTCCCGGAAAGCGCGGGTGTTCGCAATCGCCGTAATGCGGATTTTCCCCCGTCACGCCGTACGCAAATTCGTGCAGATGGGTTTTGCCGGCCAGCACTGCGCCCGCTTTGCCCAGCACTTCGACCGCATGAGCATCTCGCGTCGGCGTCGGCCGCACTTCCGGCAGGAACGTGGAGCCAGCCAGCGTGGGCAGTCCCGCCACATCGAAAAGGTCTTTGGCAAAGAAAGGCACGCCCTGGAGGGGACGCTCACGCGGCGCCGCGGCCAGTGCCGCCGCCAACTCCGCCTCCGGGGGCAGCGACGCGATGGCCGCGCGGATTTGCGCCGCCGGGAGACGTGAACGAATCCGCGCGTGCAATTCCCGCGCGGCTTTTTCCGGTGACAGTTCCTGCCAGGCGCGAAAGTTCATGGCGCGCAAGTGTTGGTGCTTGGGCGTCCGATGCAATGCTTGGTCCGCCAAGCGCCCCGGCGCCACGGGCGCCCTGCTGCGTACGGTTTCAAGGCGCCGTCGGGGCCAAAGTGCGGAATAACCGCGCCAATTTGCGGGGTACAGGTTCGACAACCGGCCAACGTTGTGCGCATTTTTCGGGATGAATTTTGAAGCCAAAATCGCCGAACTCGGGCTCACGCTGCCCCTTCCACCCAGTGCTGCCGGCAGCTATGTGCCGACCGTGAGGACGGGCAATCTGCTCTACTGCTCGGGCACCATTTGCATGGTCGATGGGAAGATGACCCACACCGGCCAGGTGGGAAAGGAACAGACGGTGGAATCCGCAAAGAAATCCGCCGAAGTTTGCGCGTTGAACACGCTGGCCAACATCAAGGCCGCGGTGGGCTCGCTGGATAAAGTCTCGCGTATCGTGTTCGTGACGGGGTTTGTGAATGCAGTCGACGGGTTCACCGACAGCCCGGCGGTGATCAATGGCGCGAGCGACCTGTTCGTGAAAATATTCGGCGAGGCGGGCAAGCACGCGCGCGCCGCGGTGGCGGTCAATGGACTGCCGCGCGGGACCACCACCGAAGTTCAGGTGGTCGTCGAATTGCTCCCCTAGTTGCGCGAGCGGGGCGCCGGCGCGGCCGGTTCCTGTGCGGCGCTGCTGCCCTCGCCGCCCGGGGTCAAGTGGCCGGCCTCGGCGGTCGCCTGAATGAGGCGTTCGGTGAATTGCCAGAGCTCCGCGGAACCCCGGGCAATTTTGGAGTTTCTGGCGATGACACGGTCCTGCGTGACCCCGTGACGTTTCCAACTGTGACCTTCGGTGCGACAGTTCAACAGCACCGGTTGGAAACGATCGACCGCAAGGGCGAAGGCGGCCTCAGGCGTTTGCTGCGCTTCAAATTCATCCCATAGCGCGCGGAAAGTCTGCGCCTGGTCAGGGGGGAGCAGGCCAAAAAGGCGGTCGGCCGCAACGCTTTCACGGGCGTGCTGGTCGGCTTGAGCCGTCGTATCGTAGCCGAACGTGTCGCCCGCATCGATTTCGACCAGATCGTGCACGATGAGCATCTTTAGCACGCGCAGGAGATCGGGTTTGGGTTCGTTCGCATGCTCGGCGAGCACGATGGCACACAAGCAAATGTGCCAGGAATGCTCGGCGTCATTCTCCGGACGCCGGCTATTGGAATTGAGTGTCTGCCGCAAAACTTCCTTCAACTTGTCGCACTCCGCGATGAACTGTACCTGGCGGGTGAGGCGGTCAAAAGACGATTCATTCATGGGAGATCCGAATCAGCTAAAGATGCAGCGCGTTTGAAGCAATCACGCGGAGTCCCCATGGGTGGCGGGACCTGCTCGGTATTTTTCTTCAGGCACTTTGGCTCCCACGTGAAGCAGATCGATGGCGAAGTGCTCGAATGCCCTCAGCCACAAGTCGGGCTATGCCGAGAAGCCAGCCGACGGGATAGGGCAGGATCAAGATGCCCCACCACATCGATCGCCCGCTGTTTCCGCCTATGCCGCCCAACGAACTCAGACCGAACATCGCAGCAACACCGACAACAACGAGAGTGAACACGCTCGTCCAGAGGCCCAGGTGGAGCCGCGGCGCATCTTTCGAGAGGTCACTCCCCAAGAGCAGTGCACTACCAACGATAACAACGATCGAACCCTCGAGCGGATCTAACGCCCCAACGACCATCGCAATGGCGCCGAGAATATGAAGCGGCCGTGACCAGCGTGATCCAGATTGCATGTACGCGAGCCTGTTTTTTTCGAACATCTAAATGATATCCGCACCAATCTCGTTCGCGAGTAAGATTCGTTCAGTCGCGAGCCAGAGCCACGAGCCCCGGTCTGCCCCTGCCGATCAGTCGTCCTGCACGGTCCACTGCAGCAGAAGTAGGCAGTTCCGTTGCGGCACCACCTGAGCAAACCGCGCCACCCTCGCAGGGCTCGGCATCACGAAGAAGCAGGGCAGCACCGCGCCAGCAGCTCTGCAAAAAACGTCCCTAAACGTCGCCGACACAGTTAGCACCGGCGTTAGCACTGAGCCTTTTTTGGGCTTACCGATTTCCGTATAACGCGGATAATAAGCGACTTATCTCAAATGGTGGACCTTACTGGACTCGAACCAGTGACCTTTTCCATGTCAAGGAAACGCTCTAACCAACTGAGCTAAAGGTCCAAAATTTTTGGAGGGGGCAATAAGCACTGGCGGGTGGGAATCGCGCAAGTCAAAAAGCCGCCAAAGCGAATAAGTCGGCTTTTGAGCCATGGAGGCCCGCAGCGCCCGGGTGGTATTCGTAAGCAACGCAATGAGAGCACGAGGCGCTTGAAATTCACCGTCGTTTCGTGCGCAGATGTTTTATGCTTCAGTCGCTCCGCATCAAAAACCTCGCGCTGCTCGAGGAAGTGGCCCTCGATTTCGAAGCGGGTTTTACCGCGGTGACGGGGGAGACAGGAGCCGGTAAAAGCATTCTCCTCGGCGCCTTGAGCCTGTTGGCCGGAGAGCGCGCGGATAAAACGATCATTCGCCAGGGCGCGGCGGCGGCGGAAGTCGAAGCGGCGTTGTTTTTCGAGGACCCCCGCCGCATCGATGAGCTGCTGGAGAAACTGGAGTTACCTCGCTGCGAAGACGGACGCCTGATCTTGAAGCGCAGTCTGCCGCGCGACAAGGCCCCCAGAATTTCAGTCAACGGCAGTCTCGCGACACTCGCGGCCCTGCAGCGCCTCGGTGAAAACTGGGTTGATTTTCATGGTCCGAGCGAACCCCGCCGGTTGTTGAAGGAGAGTTGTCAGCTGGAACTGCTCGATCTCTTCGGACGCGCCGGAGACGCCGGCGCCAAATACCGCGCGAGTTATCAGCAATGGCGCCTGCTCCTCGCTGAACGCGATCGCATCGCCCGCGATACGAAGCTCTCCCCGGACCAGATCGATTTCCTGCGCAACCAGCTCGCGCAAATCGAAATGTTGGAATTGACGGACGAGGCGGTCGAAACCCTCGAGCGCGATCACCAGCGCATGAGCCGGTCGCAGGAATTAATTGAACTCGCGTCCGCCCTCGCGGCCGGTTTGGCAGGGGAGGAAGGCGTGCAGGGAAGACTCGCGGCGTTGTTGCGCGAAGCCCGGCAACTCGAGGGCATCGATCTGGCCAGCAAGCCCCTGGCCGATCGCCTCGCCTCCGCCGTCGTGGAATTGGACGACCTGGGCACGGAATTTTCCGCCCTGAGCCAGCAACTGCAATTTGATCCCGAGCAGGCCGAGCAGCTTTCCGCGCAGATGATGACCTGGCTCGAGTTAAAGCGGAAACACGGCGGCGACGTGCGCGCAGTCGCGGCGGCGCGCGACGATCTGCGCCGGCGCCTGGAGGTTCAGGGTGATTTGGCGGGCGCGCTCAGCCGCCTGGAAAACCAGATTGCCACCGCCTTGGAGCGGGCGAAGAAAGACGCGGAGTCGCTTCGCGCCCTGCGCGAAAAGGCGGCGCGCGAACTGGCGAAGGTCGCCGGCCGGTCAATCATCCAGCTCGGATTTCAGAAAGCGGAGTTTCGGGTGCGCATTGTGCCGCTGCCGGAACTCGGGGCGGCCGGCGACTGTAGTTGTGAATTTTTGTTTTCTCCGAACGTGGGCGAGGCTCCGCTGCCCTTGAACCGGGTGGCGTCCAGCGGCGAGCTTGCCCGGGTAATGCTGGCGTTGAAAACCGTGCTCGCGGACCTCGACGACGTGCCCCTGTTGGTGTTCGACGAAGTCGATGCCAACGTCGGCGGGGAAATCGGCCGCGTCGTCGGCGAGAAGATGGCGGCGATTGCGCGCAGCCACCAAGTGCTCTGCGTAACCCATTTGCCCCAAGTGGCCGCCCAAGCCACGTGCCATCTCGTGGTGGAAAAGGATCAGTCGAAGGATCGCGCGGTGGTCTCGATCGTCCCGATTCAAGCGAGTCGCAAGACCCGGGTGAGCGAACTGGCGCGCATGTTGGGCGACCGCACGGCGAAGAGCGCACTCGCTCATGCCGAGGAATTGCTGCCGAAATAAGCGACGGCTTGCCGCCCCACGAGGCGGCAAGCGCCGTAAATGTAAGCGGGACGGCGCGCGGGGGCTTGGTTGCGCGGTGGTTGCTTCGCCTGTGAAGCCCCCGCTGCGAGTCCGTGCAGAACGGCGGGGGCCGGACGCGGAAAAACCCCGCAAGTAGCGCCCTGAACTGGCGGGGAAAAAACTTCCGGGGTTTTTCCATTGCGGGACCCGGAGCCCCCCCTTCAATGGCCGACTTTTATCCTGCATGTATCTCAAGGCGCTCAAGCTCCACGGTTTTAAATCCTTTGCGGACGCGACTACGCTCCGTTTCGAACCCGGAGTGACAGCTGTCGTCGGCCCCAACGGATGCGGCAAATCCAACATCGCGGATTCCATCCGGTGGGTTTTGGGCGAGCAAAGCGCCAAGGCGTTGCGCGGCGGCAAGATGCAGGATGTGATCTTTGAAGGCGCCGATACCCGCAAACCCGCGCAGCTTTGCGAAGTTTCCCTGCTATTGACCGATTGTGAAAAGCAACTGGGCAGTGAATTTCACGAGATCGAAATCACCCGCCGGGTCCACCGCGATGGGCAGAGCGAGTATGCGTTCAACGGTCAGCCCTGCCGCTTAAAGGATATCCAGAAGCTTTTCATGGATACCGGCGTGGGCCGCACGAGCTATTCGATCATGGCGCAAGGCCAAATCGACCAGATCCTGTCCTCGAAACCCGAAGAACGCCGGGCGGTGTTTGAAGAGGCGGCCGGCATCACCAAGTACAAATCGCAGCGCCGCGAGGCATTGCAGAAGCTGTCGCTGACCGACCAGAACCTCGCGCGGGTAGCAGATGTCATCGGTGAAGTTTCGCGCCAGATCGGCAGCCTGCGCCGGCAGGCATCCAAGGCGATGCGGTACAAGCGGCTCAATCACCGACTGCGCCATCTGGCGCTCGCCTGGAGCGGCTTCCATTATTCCCAGCTCACGGCCACGCTGGATGGGCTCGAAGCCAAGGTTGCAGCTCTCCGAGCGCAAGCCGACGAGCGGCGCGCGAATTTCGAACACCAGGAAACTTCGCTGAATGAGAAGAAGACCCATCGCAACCGGCTGAACCAGCGGGTGCAGCATGCGCAACAGGCCGTTTTCGATCTGCGCTCCCAAAAAGAGGCGGCCGAAAACGCCGCCAATCTCGCGCAGATCAGGCGCAATGGCCTGGACGACCGCCTTACGTCGTCGCGCGATACCTTGAGCGAGCTGGACATGCAGCTTCGGGAAGTGGCGGGGCAGGTGGACACGGGCGCGAAAGACAAGCAGCTCCAACTGGAATTACTCGGCGGCAGCGACGCCGTTTTTCAGCAGCGCAATCGCGAATTGTCGATTGCCGAAGGAGAGCTGACCAAACTGGAGCAGGAGCTGAATCAGGCAAAGTTTCACCTGTTGCAGCTGGAGAGCACCGTGGCCCGGCTGCGCACCGATTGTTCGGGCTACGAGGTGGACCAGAAGACGAGCGCCCACAAGCACGACTCGCTGGCGCAGGAACTGGAGGGAGTCCGCCAACAGCAGGCGGCCGCGACGCAAATGGCCACCGAGATCAGCGCGCGGCTGGAGGAAGCGCTCGCGGAAAAATCGCGCACGCACAACGAAGCGGCCGTGGCCCAGCAGACAATCGCCGATCTGACGCGTGATTTTCGCGAGGCGCAGCGCAAGCTGCAGGAAATCGATCGCGCGCTTGCGCAACGCACCGCGCGCCTGCGTTTGCTGCAGCAATTGCAGGAAAAATGGGAAGGTTTTGGCGAAGGCGCGAAAGCGGTGTTGCAGGGACGGGTGGACGCAGCGCTGGGGGGCGCGAAGGTGGTGCCCATCATGCAAGGGCTCGTGGTCCAACCGGAGTTCGGCAAGGCGATCGAAGCCATCCTTGGTTCAGCCGCCGAGGCGATCAGCGTGGCGGATCTCGCCACCGCACAGCGTATTTTGGCGCAGCTTGAAACCGAGCAGATCGGATCAGCGGTGCTGCGGGTGACGGACATCGGGCTGCGCGCAGAGGGATATTTTGAGCTGCCGCCCGGGCTCGCGCCGGCGAACATCGCCGTCACCGACACCGATCCGTCGCATCCCGCCCTCGGGGTGTTGCGCGAATCCTTCATTGCGGACGACCTCAACGTGTTTCTCGATTTCTGGAAGGCCAATCCGGCATTTCCGTTTCTCGCGGTGGCAACCCGCAAAGGCGACTTGGTTGACCGGCGCGGACTCGTCTACGGCGGGCATCACAGCAGCAAACGCGCGACGCACAGCATCGTGCAGCGCGAGATCGATCTGCGCGAAACGGCGAAGGCGCTCGTCGAGGAGCAGAAGGCCCATGATGACCAGAAGGCGATGATCGACGCCCTTGGTCTCCAGCTCACCGAAGCGGAACAGACCCTCGAGCAACGGCGCGCCGACGTGATGTCCGCCACGCAGACACTGGCCGCGGCGCAGGCCGAGCAGCGCAACGTGCAGCGGCATGTGGAAGACGTCGGAAACCGCCTGAACCGGATGGAAAGCGAACTGGGGTCGCTTGAACAGGCCCGCAACGAAGCGCATTCGCGGTGGGAAAAGGCTCAGGCGGGCCTCAGCGAGGCGGAATCGTCGGCCACGGCCCAGCGTGACCGAATTCAGAAACTAGAGACGCGCATCGTGGAGGTGCGGACCGACCGCGATGTCCGGCGCGAATCGCTGGGCCAAGCCCGGTTGGAACTGGCGGAGCGACGTCAGAAAGTCGAAGTGCTCGACCGCGGCCTGGGCGAAATGGAACGCCGCCGTCAGCAACTGAGCGAACTGTTGGTGCAGCGCCAGCATGAGATCGAAATGTGGAGCGAACAAACGCTTGAGCTGGAGCGCGAGACGGACACCCAGCGGGCCCGGGCCGCGCAACTGGCGGAAACGTTTGGGGTGGCGCAGGAGCAGGTCGAGAAGGTGCGGGTGGAACTCGTGGACGTTGAACGCGAAATCAACGGCCTTGAATCCGCGCAGCATACCGTGCGGGATCAATCCGAGTCGGCGTACAAGGAACTGAGCGCCCATGAGGTTAAGCTCGCGGAAAATCGGCAGCGCGCGCAGTTCCTGGTGGAAGAAGTGACGCGGGAGTTTCAGACACCTGTCGCAGGCATCGACTGGAAGCAACAGCTGTGGCGCGCCGACGATGAGCCGGAAGGGATCAAACCGCTGGATCTCGACGAAGACGAGGACGAGGCGGAGGGCAGGGGCGAAATGGCCCGCTCCGCCGAACCCAGTGAGACAGTTTCCAGCGAGCCGGCAGCGGAGGGCTCCACCCCGGAAGGCGCGCCCAAGCGTCGGCGGAAGAAAAAGGAAGTTCGCGTCGAAGCCACCGAGGAGGACTTTAAAGCCCTGGAGTCCACCGATTGGGCGGTCACCAAGGCGGAAATCGACGCCTTGCGCCAGCGACTGAACGGCATGGGCGCCGTTAACCTCGTCGCCATTGAGGAATATGCGGAGCTGAAACAGCGCTACGATTTCCTGCAGAACCAAGTCAACGACCTGACAACCGCCAAGGCGGAATTGGTCAAGGCGATCGACGAGATCAATCAGACGTCGCTGCAGCAGTTCCAAGTGACATTCGAACAGATCCGGAAGAATTTCGAATATACTTTTCAGACGCTCTTCGGTGGCGGGCGGGCACACCTCGAGCTCATCCAGGCCGAAGACATTCTGGAAAGCGGAATCGAGATCGTCGCGCAGCCACCGGGTACGAAGCTCAAGGGCATCACGCTGCTTTCGGGCGGACAGAAGACACTGACCGCGGTGGCGTTGCTCTTCGCCTTGTACATGGTGAAGCCCTCTCCCTTCTGCTTGCTGGACGAACTCGACGCTCCGCTGGACGAGTCGAACATCGGCCGTTTCACGGACCTCTTGAAGAAATTTGTCGGTGAGTCGCAGTTCATCATTATCACGCATAACAAGCGAACGGTGTCGGCGGCCGCCGCGATCTACGGGGTGACGATGGAGGAGCGGGGTGTATCGAAGACCGTTTCCATGCGGTTCAACCAGGAACGGGGGGAACCCGAGGAACAGGCCCGAAATCTGGCGGAATCCGTGAACGGCGCGAAAGCTCCGGTGGCCGCTGGAGTTTGATTCCAATGGCGATCCGACGTCTCAAATTTGTTTGGGGCGGCTCCCGGGTTGTGCCGGGACGATGGTATTGGGGTTTGTTTGGCTTCTACTCCCGCGTGGAGGGAAAACGAGAGGATTGCCTCGCGATCAGCGGGCGGGGACTGCTGCAGTGGTCGTCCGTGCTCGCCGTGGCGGCGTATCTCACGGGGGTTACGGCGCTCTATTATCTCTGGGAGCGTAATCCGTATAACGTCCTGAGTTACACTGATGCGTTGTTTTATCCTTTCCGGCGCGACGCGATACAAGCCAAGAAAGGCCAGGGATTCATTGCGCAGGGCACAGACCTCTGGCGGCAGAAAAAATATCACGAGTCCGCCTCCCTGCTGCGCCAAGGTTTGGCGCGGTTTCCCCAGGATTTTCGGGCGCGCATCACGCTCGCCAAGTATTATCTGCTCTTGAAC
>JBEENF010000050.1:0-13223 GCA_041192325.1 Verrucomicrobiota bacterium | reverse complement strand
ATGGAAACCCCTGCGAAAGGTGAGATCATCGTGCAAGGCATCGCCGCCTCACAGGGGATCGCGTATGGACAGATCTTCGTCTATATCCGCGACGACGTCGAGGTTCCGGGCTACCAGGTCGAGCCCGAAAACCGGATCGAGGAAGTCGCGCGTTTTGATCGGGCCCTGGTGATAACGCGCCGGCAGATATCCAAGATCAAGAACGAGGTCGAAAAGAACATTGGCCCCGAGGAAGCCGCGATTTTCGACGCCCATCTGATGGTCTTGGAAGACCAGGCGCTCATCGGTGAAACCATCCGCGATTTCGAAGCCACGGGCCGCAACATTGAGACATGCTTCAATCAGGTTTCGGCGCGCTACATCAAAGCCTTTTCTGAAATCGACGATGAGTACCTGCGCGAACGCGCGGGTGATTTGCGGGATGTCACGCAGCGCGTGTTGCAAAATTTGCTGGGTCAGGCGGAGACATCTTTGAGCCGGCTGGCCGACCAGCGCATTGTCGTCGCCACGGAGATCACGCCGTCGGATTCAGCGAGCCTTGATCGCACCGCAGCGCTGGCGGTCGTGACGGATTCGGGCAGCAAGACCAGCCATGCCGTGATCGTCGCCCGCTCGATGAAGGTTCCCGCTGTGGTGGGCGTGCGCAATCTCACCACGAGGGTGAAGAATGGCGACTGGGCGATTGTCGATGGATATGACGGCATCGTCATTCTCCACCCCTCGGAGAGCACCTTGTTTCGCTACGGCCGGATTCTAGAGCGCAAGAAGTCGTTTGAAACGCGGTTGGTCGAGGCGAATCGCCAGCCCGCGGTGACCCTGGACGGGGTGCTGGTTTCATTGATGGCGAACATCGAAAAAACCGAGGAGGTCTCCAAGGCGAAGACCTTTTTTGCGGATGGTATTGGGCTCTATCGCACCGAATATCTTTTTCTCAATGCCTCGCGACTGCCCTCCGAGCAGGAGCAGTTTGTCGCTTACAAAGCGGTGGCGGAAGAGATGTCGCCCCGCCCTGTGGTCATTCGGACGCTTGACTTGGGCGGCGACAAACCGATGGCCGGCCACGCCAATCTTTTTCCCAAGGAGGACAATCCCTTCATGGGATTCCGGGCGATCCGCTTCTGCCTTGAGCATCAAGACATCTTCAAGGAGCAGTTGCGGGCCATTCTGCGGGCGAGCGCCTTCGGCAAGGTGCGGATGATGTACCCGATGATCAGCGGGAGAGAGGAACTCGCCCGCGCCAACCACGTGTTATGCGAATGCCGGCAGGAACTTAAGGCCCGGGGAGTGGCGTTCGACGAGAATTTGGAAGTCGGCGCGATGATTGAGATTCCGAGCGCGGCGGCTACGTCCGACCTGCTCGCGAAGGACTGCGCGTTTTTCAGCATCGGGACGAACGATCTCATTCAATACATGCTCGCGATCGATCGGGTAAACGATCGCATCGCACACCTTTACGAGCCGACTCATCCTGCGGTAATCCGGATGTTGAAGTTTGTCGTGGATGAGGCGCATCGCAACAACATCCCCGTCAGCGTCTGCGGGGAGATGGCAGGTGATCCCGTCTTTGCGCCGTTGTTGTTCGGCTTGGGCGTCGACTGCCTCAGCATGTCGCCGGCGTGGCTGCCGTCGGTGAAGTATTTGGTGCGTGCCATGTCGATGGCTGATGCCCGGGCCCTTGCCGCCGAGGCGCTGACGCTGGGATCACCGAAAGAAATCTACGCGCGCTGTGATACCTTCTATCGCGCCCGGGTTCAGATGGAATGATCCACCGGCCCAAACTGCCGGTAACTGACTCGTTACGGGTCTTCGGTTGCGAAATCGCACGGGCAGCGTATAGGAATCGCCAGAGCATGAAGTCTTTTCGATCCAGCCGCGGATGGGCCAACGCAGTTTGCCTGATGCTCTTGGCGGTGCTGGGATCTTCGGCGGGGTGCAAGAATCCATTCGTGCCCAAACACAAGGTGCTGGTTGATGCAATCAGCGCGGCGGATGCTCCCAAGCCATCGGGCCTGTCTTACCGGCTCATTGCAAAACGTTCGGTCATTTCGCAAACGCCTGTTCAGATACCCGTAGTGAAGGCTTGCGTGGATGCGGCATTGACCGGGCAGGGCATGTTCGAGCCCCCCGCCAACACCGCCCCGGATGTGTTTATCGAAGTGGGCTACGGGCGGGACAATTCGCCGCGGGCCGATCCGTCGGCGCGGGAAACATTCTTGCAGCTGTCGGCGCGCGCAAATCCCGAGCGAGCCGTTGATCGACCGAGTGGCCCCGAATTGTGGGATGTTAAGGTTTCGATTCTGGGCGCCGGTGGCTCCGTGGAAAACGCGATGCCGCTGCTCGCCGCCGTGGCGGCGAATTACATTTCCACCAACACCAAGCTGGAGGCCAAGATCGAGATCCCGCAGAATTCCCCCATGGTGGAAGCGGTGCGAAACTCGGCGATCAAGGCCCTGGAGGATCGCAGTCCCGCGCCAGGTGCTCCGGCGACCCGAACCGGCTCGAACGCCCCCTCGCCGGGCAACCCGGCGGCCGCCGCCTCCTCCCTGCCCGCACGCTAAGTGGGTTGTCAGAGCAGGGGACCTGGAGTTTCCTGCACGCTTTGCCGGAGCATGTTCATCACGGCCCCGTATTCCTTGGAGCGAGTCTCGTTGCTGAAGATCGTGAAGATCGCCACGACACCCGACCAGGTTTTTACGCCCGTGGTGGAGTGGAGAAACTCGCCGCGGGGCAGGGTTGCGATGCCCACGAGTTTTGCGTCCGTAAATACACAATACGTGCCGCTGCCGACTTTTGGTTCGAGTTCCTCGAACTGCATGGCCTTTTCCACCGAACTGCCCACAAAGTCATGAAACGTCTGGTTCATGAATTCCTTCTGGCTGCGAGAGGTGGCGAATCGCTGGTCGGGGTCGGGCAGAAACGTAACCTGCATTTTCACGCGTTCCTTCGGATCCGCGAGTTCGACCGTGAGGACGCCGCGCTCGCTCTTATTGCTCGCAAACCCAAATCCGTCGGGCACCAGCAGCGTCACCTTGCGGTTTTGGAACAAGAAGACGGTTTCCTCCTGTTCTTTCGCGAAACCCGACCCGCACAAAAGGCACGCAGCACATGTAAGCAGGAGTCGGGACACGGTTTTCATGGCGGAGAAGGATAAAAGTGGCATGAGAATCAGCCTCGGGCAATGGGGAATCCCATCGCGCAGAGGGTCACACCGCCGACTGACCTCCCGCTTTATAACCGCTGGCGAGAAGCGTCTCAAAGTGAGGCTCGACCGATTCCTTTGCGACGGCGATGACATCGACCTTTGTGAAGCCCGCTTTTTTTAGAAAGCCGTGCAAGGCGCTCTCTTTGAAACCGAGCCAGACGTCAGCGTAGAGCTCGCGGGCCTTTTCAAACGTATGTTCGTTGAGGTCCAGCACCAGAATCTGTCCGCCTGGCCTTAAGATCCGGTACGCTTCGTCAACCGCCATCTGCGGGTGTTGTGCGTGGTGCAATGCCTGGCTGAGGATCGCAAGGTCCACGGAATTGTCGGGGAGTGGAACTTTGGCAACGTCCCCGAGTTTGTAGGTGAGGTTGGTCAGTCCATTCTTCTTTGCGAGTTCGGCGCCGACTTCGACCATGCGTGCAGAATTGTCGATGCACCAAACCTGCCGCGCGCGGCGGGCGAGCAACTGCGAGAGTAATCCCTCGCCGGCGCCCAAATCGGCAATCTCGATGGCCGGAGTCAACCGCAGCGCCAGATGGCCAATCGCTTCCCAGGAACGACCCGGACAGTAGTTTTTTCCCAAACGGCCGGCGACGAGATTAAAATATTGTTCCTGCGTCCGGCGACGCTTCTGCAGGATGCGGTCGAGGTTTTCGCGATCCTCGGTCATGACCGGCAGTTCGCCCACGGAATCGACCGCGGATTGAAGGAGAGAAAATGTTTTTCCGGGTAGATTTGTCCGGATCGAGTAAAACGCCTTTTTGCCTTCGCGCCGGTCGGAGACGAGGTTCACCTGGCGGAGCAAAGCGAGCTGGGACGAAATCCGGGACTGACCCATTCCGAGTATTTCCTGCAGTTCAGCCACGGAAAGTTCCTCGCGCATGACGAGCGCGAGCAAACGCAGGCGGGTCGGGTCAGAGAGCGTTTTTAGAATATCCCAAGAGGCGTGCACCGGGCGGCGAGAATGGGACAATGCTCCCGGTATTGGCAACACGGAGGAATATCCCGCCGGGCGATTCCCCGGGGCAGCATTGTACAGGCGCTAGAGGGTGACCACGGGAGGAGGGTCGCTTCACCGCGATCCCCGTTTTCACCGTGGGCGATCCCCGTTCCCGCCCAGGCAAAAAAAAGGCGGACCGATGACGGTCCGCCCTGGTTGAATTGATTTCGTCGGTCAGGCTTTGTCGACGACGCGAGTGATTTTACCGACGGTGTACGCTTCTTCCGTGCCCCCGGATTTCACCTTTACCACGTCGCCCGTCTTCTTGCCCAGGAGCGCCACGCCGAACGCGGTTTTGTAAGAGATTATGTTTTTGTCCGGGTCGCCGTCCCACGCGCCGAGGATGGTGTAGGTGGTCGTCCCACCCGTCGCATTGCTTTTGACGTCGACGATCGTCCCAACGCCAACCTGGTCGACGGAAGCCTCCTTGAAATCGCTGACCCGGGCGCGGCCAAGATCCTTTTCAAGGAGCGTCTTCTGGGCCATCAGCACCTGCTGATCCTGCTTCGCCATTTTGTATTCGGAATTCTCCTTGAGATCGCCGTGCTCGCGCGCCGCCGCAATGGCCTTGGAGTTCTCCGGGATCTTCTTCGAGACGATGGTCTCGTATTCTTCGCGCTTGCGGTCGTAGCTGCTGCGGGAAACGAGCAACTGCTCTTCCTTTCCTTCCGCGTCGGCCGCGACCAGAGACTGGATTTTCGGGAATATTTTAATGAAGCGAGCCAGCAGCGACTTCTTGGTAAGTTCCTCGAACCCTTGGTTGAGCATGAGCGTGTTGGCCAAGTCACGCGCGGTTTCGGGGTCGGCGGTCGAAAGCAGGTCGGAAATCAGATCCGTGTCTTCGCTGAGGATATCGGCGAGGGGAATGCGGCGAGCGCTTGAGGCCTGAAGCGCCTCGTAATCGATCGCGAAGAATATCGCGCTTAACAGCCGGGGGGTGATCAGGTCGTTGAGCAACTTGGCAAACTTCTTCGAGTGCCGATTCTTGACGATCCACAGGAGTACTGGCGCGCGGAGGTTCTGTTCCGTCTGCCAGCGCTTGAGCGTGGCGGCAAGTTCGTCAGCATGGCCATGCTCCACGAGGAAATTTATGACTTCGGTGGTGAACTTCCCTTGCGATGTCTTCAGTAGGTTGAAAAGAATATCGCGGGCCTCGATGGGGTGTGAGTCCTGAATCAGTTCAAGAAAACGGGACTGGAACTGGACCGGAATTTTTTCTGCGATCGCAGGCAGGTCGCGCACATTGCTGACGAGCGATGCTTGAGTGGGCTCAAAGTTGTTCTCGGTTCCGGTGGCTTTCGCCAGATCGTCCCGGACCGCGGCGCCATAGAGCCGCTCTGCCGCATCGATTTGGTTGCTGTCTTTAACCGCGTCGGCGAGGCCTTTCAAAACGACGGAAAGGTCCGCGGTGACGTCCTTCTTTCCCGTGGCCACCATCAAATCTTCCGCGAGCGCGATGCGGCGGCGGGCGGAGCGGGTGGAGGTAAATTGCTCGAGGATCTCGTCTTCGGCGGAGACGGGGGTTTCACGGAGGATGTAGCACTCGGTTTTCTTTTCCGGGACGGACACGCGCGGATCCTTCGCGACGGCTTTCTTGGCGGCCGCCCACCACTTCTTGAACTTCTCCTCCCCAATGACCTGCGCGAGCGTGATCTCCAACTCAATGACGGTGGCGGCGTTGTTGGGGTAGGCTTGCAGCGCTTCCACGACCAGTTGTGCCGGGTTGTCCGCGATCAGCTCGGAAATCTTCTTTGGTTCGGTTTCTTTCCGCACCAGCAAATGCGCCTGTGGCAACACGTCCATGGTGGTAATGCAAAAAGCCGGGTCCATGGGATGGCCTTTTTTACCCTTAAAATCAATAATCAGCCGCTGTGCCGCCTCGTCGTAGCTCTTGATTTGCCCAAATCCCCAGCTCCGATGTACCACGTAAGCGCCGGGTTCCATTGCCTCGAGTTTGGCTTTGGCCGCCTTGAGCGACGGTGTTTTGGCAATGAGCACGGAGACGGCTTCGGAATTCATGGTTGCGTGTGTGAGGGCCTAAACGGGAGAGTTGAGCGGACAATGAGTAGCCTTGTCAAACCGCGTGTCAAAAGAGCGGACTCCCGAGTCCATTGCCAACTCGCGCGCGCTTTATGAGCGCCGCTTCCGATGGGACTGCATCCCCAGCTTGGCCCGCAGCGGTCCGACTTTTAAGCCGGTGGGTCGACCGGCGCGAGCGGATCGATGTCCTGCTTGATACACTGCCGTCGAGCCTGGCGGGCTCGGAACGCGCCCGCGCGCACAACCTGATTCTGGGAGTGGTGCGCCATTTCTCGCGCATTGATCAAGCGTTGGAGCGGCTCGTCGCGCATCCGCCGCGTTTTCTGACTCGCGCCATCCTGTTGGTTGCGGGTTATGAACTGATCGAAGCCGCCGGCACGCCGGTCGCGGAGGGACGCGCCGCGAAGATCGTGCATCACGCGGTCGAGCAGACCAAGTCGATTGCCAGCCCCGCTGAAGCGCGGTTGGTCAACGCCGTCGTCCGCAAACTTAGTTTGGCGCTCGTTTCATCGCCTCCTTCCGCCGGCGCGAGCGTGGATGAACTGAGCGAGTACTTCTCGCACCCCGCTTGGCTGGTGCGAAATTGGCTGCTCCAGTTCGGTCCTGAAAGCACCCGTGCGCTCCTGGAGTGGAACCAGCAACTGCCCCGGGTCTATGCCCGGTGGCGCCATGGCCCTGACACGGTACCGTCGTTTCTCAAGCCGACATCCTGGACCAATTTCTTTGAGGTGACTCCCGGCCATTGGCCACAGGTTGAGCCGCTGCTTAAGGAAGGTAAGCTTTACCTGCAGGACCCGGCCACCCGGCTGCCGGTGGACCTGCTCAACCCCCAAGCGGGGGAGTCCGTTTTGGACCTCTGCGCTGCGCCCGGGGGGAAGAGTCTGATGATCGCGGACCGGATGCAAACCGGCCAGTTGGTGGCGGTTGACGTTCCCGACGCTCGCATTGACCGCTTGAAAGAGAATCTGTCGCGTGCGCCGGCGATGAACGTAGCTCTGGTCCAGGCCGACGTTTTGGAAAACGTCGATTCCGTCCTTCACGAGCACCAGCTGCCTTCTAGCTACGCAGCCGTGCTGATCGACGTTCCCTGCTCAAACACGGGAGTGATGCGCCACCGCGTCGATGTGAAATGGCGGCTGCAGCCTGGCGATCTGAAGAAACACCCGCGCCAGCAGCTTTCCCTGCTGCACGCCGCCGCCCGGTTGGTCGCGCCGGTGGGCCGGCTGGTGTATTCCACCTGCAGTATCGACAGAGAGGAGAATGAGCAGGTGGTTGCAGAATTCTTTGCCAGCCGCGCCGGTGGCGCATTCAAACGCGGCGACGGCGTCGTTAGCTTTCCGTGGGTCACAGGACATGATGGTGGCGCAGCTTTTCTATTGCATCGAAACTCCTGAAGGAGAGCCAGAGCGCGGCATTCAACCGTCCGTGCCAGCGTGGCACGTCCGCCACGGCTGGGTTGTGGCGGCCCGGAAACGCAGCTGGTGGGATTCTCGCCGCGGATTTGGCCAACCACTATCCGGACAAAAATGCCATTGACGGAGGCTGCGACGCTTGGCCTATTAACCGGCTTTTCCTTTAATCACTCGACCGTTTTCCGTCTGTCCACATGTCCATCGAAATCAAAATCCGCAAGAACGAGCCGATCGACCGTGCGCTGCGCCGCATGAAAAAGAAGCTCGATCGCGAGAACATCATCAAGGGTACCCGCGCGAAGCGTTATTACGAGAAGCCCTGCGAAAAGCGCCGCCGCAAGGACAAGGTCCAGGCTTTTACCCAGATGTTGCGCCGCCGCTACGCGGAATAATACCCGCCCGCCTCTTATTTGCCGCGACTTCCGCTCAACCCGGGGTCGCGGCTTTTTTGTCGTAAGTAGCCGTTGTCCGTGCAACTTCGCCGAGATCCTTTGTTCTGCGGATTTCTTCTCGTTTGAGCCCCAACCTTGCCCTTTCCACCAGTTGGTGTTCGCACCGCCACACCGACGGCTATGCGATGCTCCGGGAGATCGCTTCGCTGGGGTTCGAGTCCGCCGAACTCAGCCATGGCATCCGGATCACCCTCATCCCCGGTATTCTCAAGGCCGTCGAGGAGGGCGTCATTCGGATCACGTCGACCCACAATTTTTGTCCCCTGCCCACGGGCGTCGTGCAGGCGGCGCCAAACTTGTTCGAGCCTTCCGCCGGGGAGCATCGCGAGCATGACCAGTGGGTGCGGCACACGAAACGATCCATCGACTTCACCGCGCAGGTGAAAGCGCGAGTGCTGGTTTGCCACCTCGGTAGCGTCAGCTTCTTCTGGTTTAATCCCGCCCGGAATGTCCGCAATTACCTGCGGGATCACCCGGCCGCCGGCCGAAGCGGTGACGACATGGGGTATGCGGCGCTTTTGCGTAAATCCATGGTCAGAATGAGAAAGCGCATGGGCCCATTTTGGGAACAGACAAAGACGAGCGTGAACGAGATGCTCGATTATGCCGCGAAAAAGGGCGTGACGCTTGGCTTTGAGAACCGGGAAAAGTTTGAAGAACTGCCGATCGACGCCGATTACCCCGCTTTCTTCGCGGGTTTGCCGCCGTCCGCGCCTGTGGGGTATTGGCATGACACCGGCCACGCAGATTTAAAGGAAAGCATGGGCCTGCTCAATCATCGGGCTCATCTTAGCCAACTAAAGGACCGGCTGCTCGGGTTTCATCTGCACGACGTTAGCGCCCAGGGACAGGACCATCACCCGGTCGGGGCGGGCCATGTCGATTTTGCCATGGTAAGCGAGTTCTGGCGTCCAGAACATCTGTTGACCCTGGAATTCGGGCCTCGCGTAACGGTGCGTGAAGTCAGGAGTTCCAAGCAGCGGATCGAAGCGCTGATGAAATAAGGGTCCTCTGCGGCGCAAACCGACGGATCAGATTGACCGCTTCGCGAGAATTTCCGTCACCCAACGGCGATGCGGTCCGGACAAGGTAATCGTCGTGAGCTGATTCAGAGGGACCCAGACAAGATTCGCCGCCAGTTGCGCGGTCGGGCCCGACAGGACGTGGATGGATTCGACAATTTGAAAACGGGTGATTCCCCGTCGTTTTTTGGCGAGTAATTCGCCGCGGCTGGCGGTGGCGTCGTCCACCCCCACGTGAGCTGCAAGCGGGAGTTCGTGAATGTTGGCGAAGCGTCGCGCATCCGCCGCGGCCCGATGCAAAAGCAATAAGCCGCGGCGCTCGCACCACACGCGAGTCAGGTTTTGCCGTTCGATTTGCTTCGGCGCGAGGCGCGGGAATTTCTCCGGGTCGCCTTTCTTCGCCGCAGCGCAAAACGGGCGCACGGGACAGTTGGGGCAAACGGGGTTTTGGCGCAGGCACACCGTCGCCCCCAGTTCCATCATCGCTTGGTTGTGATCGCCGCGTTCGGCGGCGGGCAGCAGCGCGTCAGCGAGGGGCGTAAAGGTTTTCGCGGCGCTGGCGGAATCGCGAAACTTGGTCGCATCCGCGGTCAGGCGCGCGAGGATGCGCACGACATTGCCGTCAACGCAGGCGGCGGGGGCATCGAAGGCGATGCTCGTGATTGCCGCCGCGGTGTAAGGGCCCACGCCGGGCAGTTCCCGCCACTCCGCCGCAGTGTGGGGCGGAATTTTGCGCACCGCAATGGCCTGCGCCAGCCGATGCAGGTTGCGGGCTCGGGAGTAGTACCCGAGCCCTTCCCAAAGCTTCAAAACCCTTTCCTCGGATGCAGAAGCCAGCGTCGCAAAATCGGGCAGGGTCTCAAGCCAGCGGGCAAAGTAAGGGAGCACGGTCTTTACCTGCGTCTGCTGCAGCATGAACTCGCTCACCACTGTTTTATAGAGGGTCGGCTGGCTCCGCCAGGGCAGACTTCGAGCGTTCTTCCGGTACCAGCCGAGCAGGGCCTGTTGAAATTCCAATCGACGACGGAGAAGAGAGGTGGCCACAGGGAGACGCCACCCTCCCAAAACTCTCTGCGATCCCAAGCAGATTTTTTTTGTGCTTTCGGCTCATTTTCTGCCCAAGGTACGGCGATGCCAAAAAATCCCGCCGGCGACGGCGATGAGCCGAAGAGAATCGCGTCTTACACGGTCAAGCTTGATGACGCGCAGATGGAGAAGCTTCGCGCTCTCTGCGCGGGCCGCGGCTGGATGCCTTTTGAGGTCGGCTACACGCGTTTCGCCTTCAAGGCGGAGCACTTGAAAATTAACATTGCCGCTTACACCAGCGGCAAAGTCGTCATTGCGGGAAAGGGAACGGAGGATTTCGTGCGCGATGTGCTGGAGCCCGAGGTAACCGGCGCAGCGAAGCTGGGCTACGATGACGTATTGCACCCGGAGTGGTTCGAGTCGCATGCGGGTCTTGATGAAAGCGGCAAAGGCGATTTTTTTGGCCCGGTGATCGCGGCCACGGTCATCGCCGACAAACCAGCGATTGAATCTTGGATTAAAGCGGGCGTGAAGGACTCCAAGAAAGTGACTGAACTTCAGATCATGAGACTCGATCACCTCATCCGCGAAACGCGCGGGGTCGTGGTCGAGGTTTGTTACTGTCGTACGATGGCTCGCTACAACGAGCTGATGTCACGCCCCGGCGCGAATCTCAACCGGCTGCTGGCCTGGCAGCACGCCACCGCCCTAACCGATGCATTAGGCAAGAAACGCGTTCCGTGGGGATTGCTCGACCAGTTTACCGAACAGCCCCTGACCCAGCGCGAACTCGCAAAAAAGGGGGTGAAGGACTTCGACCTCAAGATGCGGACCAAAGCCGAGGAAGACCCCGTGGTCGCGGCCGCCTCGGTGGTCGCCCGGGCGGAGTTTGTCCGGCAGATGCACGAGTTGTCCAAGCGCTTTGGCGCGAAGTTGCAAAAGGGCGCGGGTCCGCTGGTCAAAGAGCAGGCAGCGCAGATCATGGAAAAGTTCGGGACCCGCGGGCTGGGTGATTTTGCGAAGCTTCACTTTCGCACCGCCTATGAAGTCGTGTCCGCAGCGGGAAAGCTCGACGAACTCCCCCTCAAGGAACCGAAAGCGCGCATCGAGTGGGAATAAGGGCCGCTCGGTGCAGAAAAAACGTCCTAGCTGGAGGGGGTGGGGCGGACGTCCGAGGCATCCCGCTCGGTGGAGGCCAGCCGGCCGATATAGTCGGTGAACTCCGGGTCTTCGCCTTCCAGTAACTGGGGCAGCGCTTCGCGAAATTCCCCGCGGCGCACCCATTCCCGCATGTAATCTTCCCAAGACTGCCACAGTCGGCGGGTCTTTCGATCCATGTCGTCCTCGAAAACCAACAGGTAGGCGCGTTCAAAAAGTGAGATCAGGATCCCGAAAATCGCGTAACGCCGCTCCTTTTGCTCTTCCGTCAATTCGAGGAGCCCGCTGCCACGCCGGAGCAGTTGGAGGTCGGCGTTGTCGAGCACGAGCTTCAGGAATTCCCGGTATTCGTCCGACAGCCGCTGGAAGATCTCCTCGTCCTCATTCTGCCGCTCTTTGCGCTTGTCGTAGATGAACACGATCAGCGCGAACGGCAGGCCAACGACCGTCACGATGTAGCTGAGCAGTTCCCAAATCTGGAGCATGTCCATGGCTTGGTCGACTTTACCCCGAAGGCCGGAGAATTGCCAGCGAACGGCTGGCGTGACGGCTTGCCTCCGGGACGATGACGCCCTTCAGATCGATGGATGAAACGGCGCCAGTTACGTGGCTTTGACCTGAAGCAACTCAGCGGCGTGACGAGCCTCATTGGTGTCGATGAGGTGGGGCGGGGCGCGTTTGCCGGGCCCGTGGTCGCGGCGGCAGTTGTGGTCAATCGGGAGTTCCTGGAAGGCCGTTGGGCCACACTCAAAGGGGGGCGGGTAAACGATTCCAAGATGCTGAACGGGGACCAGCGCGAGGAACTTTGGGCGGAGTTTGAGCAACTGGCGACTGCAGGCCAGATCCACGCGCAATTCGGCATCGCGAGTGTGGAGGAGATCGAGCAGTTTAACATCCTCGGGGCGACCAAGCTTGCGATGCGGCGGGCGCTCCAAGCCATTCATCCGCCGGAAGCGTTCGAACGGAAGCGCGAGGAGCCGGATCTGTTTTCGAGTTTCGAGGAGCGGACTCAATTTCATCCCACCGTGTCGGCGCGGGTCATCGTCGACGGTCTGCCGTTGCGCGGATTTCCGTATCCGCACACGGCCTTTGTGGATGGCGACGCTCGTTCACTGTGCATCGCCATGGCGTCGATCATCGCGAAGGTAACCCGCGATCGAATGATGGCCGACTGGGACGCGAAATTTCCCGGTTACGGTTTCGCCCGGCACAAGGGCTACGGAACCGAAGATCATCGTGAAGCGGTGCTGCGGCTGGGCCGTTGCGTGCTGCACCGCGACATGTTTCTGCGCAAGCTCCTTGCGGTCCGCGTGGATCCCGCGCAGATGGACTTCCTGGCGGCGGGAGAGTGATATTCGGGACGGTGCAAACGCCTGCATTTTCAGTTTTCCGCGCCTTTATTCCCCTTCAATCGCTTCCTCCCCACCCAAACTTTCGATGGCCGGCAAGAAACACACTTCGCTAGATCGCGTTCTCGGGCGCCTCGATACGCTGGATTCGGTCAACCTCGCCAACCTGGTGCAACGGCTGGCGCGGGAGCGCGGGTTATTTGAGGAGATTTTCAACACCTTGCAGGAAGGGATCCTTGTTATTCGAGATGATGGGGCGATCGATTACGCCAACGCCGCCGCGCACCAGTTGATCGGTTTGGGCGGTGATGAGTTGCCGGGCCAGATCTTGTGGCGGTTGATACCGGGGTTGCGGCCCTCCCTCGACACAACGCTCGACGATGAGCAGGGACGGGTTGCCCCGGTGATGGCGCGAGAGTTCGAACTTACCTATCCCGAGCCGCGTACAGTTCGACTTTACATGGTTCCCTTTCGGGACTCGGCACGAGGCCAGTTTCGGCGTTATGCCGTCATTCTTTCCGATATCACCAAGGACAAGAAGACGACCGAGGCTCGCATCGAG
>JBEENF010000049.1:0-13624 GCA_041192325.1 Verrucomicrobiota bacterium | reverse complement strand
GCCTGCCCGTTGATCCCGGCGCGTTTCGGGCCGACTCCGCCTGTTCCCACTTGGATGGGTGTCGATCAGCCTTATCCGGGAAAGCGGTGCACCGCCGGGAGAAACGCATCTCCGCGCTCGCAAGCCGGCTTGCGCTCGACATCGCCGCGCGCCGCAGGGCATGTTCGATGCTGACCCCAACCCGTCCCCGCTCGCATGACTCGAACCTCGCCGTCCCGCAGCTCCCGGCCAAGTGGCCCGGGGAAGCGGCATTGCGTCTTTTTCCTGTTGCTGACGCTGGTGGCGGCCCTCGGCGGCGGCTGCGGAGCCAAACGCGACGTGAGGGTGATCAAGCTGGCGCACGGACTCGACCAGCAGCACAGCGTCCACCGCGGCATGCTTTTCCTCGGCGAGCGGCTGGCGGAGAAATCCGGCGGCAAACTGCGCGTGGAGGTCTACTCGGGCGGCCAGCTTGGGAGCGAGCGCGAGTGTCTGGAGCTGGTGCAATTGGGCGGGCTGGCGATGACCAAGGTCTCGGCCAGCGTGTTGGAAGGTTTCGCGCCGGAGTTCAAGGTGTTTGGCCTGCCGTATCTCTTTCGCAATGACGCGCACCGCGATGCCGTGCTCAATGGGCCGATCGGTCGCGAAATCCTCGCCGCGCCCGAATCAAAATTCATGCGCGGGCTTTGCTACTACGACTCGGGCAGCCGCAGTTTCTACACCAAGCGTCCGATTCGGACGCCCGATGACCTCAAGGGCCTCAAGATCCGCGTGCAGGAAAGCCCGATGGCGTTTGCGCTGATCCGGGCGTTGGGCGCCTCCGCCACGCCGATTGCGTTCGGCGAACTCTATACTGCGTTGCAACAGGGCGTGGTGGATGGCGCGGAGAACAACCCGCCTAGCTTCCACCTCGCCCGCCATTACGAGGTCTGCAAATTCTACGCGCTCGACGAGCACACGAGCGTACCCGACGTGGTGCTCGTCAGCACTCACTTCTGGCGCAGCCTCTCGGCGCAGCAACAGACCTGGCTGCAGGAAGCGGCGGACGAATCCGCCGTTTATCAGCGCTCGCTCTGGGCCAAATCGACGGCGGAGTCGCTCGCGGCGATCGCTGAGGCCGGCGTGGAGATTATCCGGCCGGACAAGGCGGCCTTTGCTGCCCGCAGCGCGGCGCTGCACGAGAAAGCGCGGGAGGATTCCGTCGTGGGCCCGCTCGACCGCCGGATTGCGGAGGTGAATCCATGAAAGCGTGGCGGACCACGATTGACCGCGGCCTGGGGGCGGTGATTGCGCTGTTGCTGGCGGCGATGGTGCTCAACGTGCTCTGGCAGGTGTTCACCCGCTTTGTGCTGCGTGCGCCCTCGAGCTACACGGAGGAGGCCGCGCGGTATCTGATGATCTGGCTGGGGCTGCTCGGGTCGGCGTACGCTGCCGGACAAAAGGCCCATCTGGCGCTGGATCTCCTGACGGCAAAGTTGAGCGGCGGACGGAAGCGCGCCTCGGAAATTTGCATCAATGCCGTGATGCTCCTCTTTGCGCTCACCGTGATGGTTGGCGGCGGGGGCCGGCTGGTGTGGATCCAGCTTTCCCTCGGCCAGCAATCCGCGGCGCTGCAATGGAAGCTTGGCTATGTGTACCTTGCCGTGCCGCTCGCAGGCGCGCTCATCGGGTTTTATAGCGTGGCGGGCCTGATCGACGTCGCGCGTAACGCAACGCGGCCCGGGGAACAGTCCAGCGGGCTTAACTGAGATGAACGAAGCAATTGTTCTCGCCCTCGTTTTCGCGGTGCTGCTGTTCGCGGGCGTGCCCATTTCCTTTGCGATCGGCACGGCCGCCGTGAGCGCGCTGCTGCTCTCGCTGGACCCGGGCGCCGCCACCACGGTCATCGCGCAGCGCATGGCCACGGGCCTCGACAGTTTTGCTCTCCTCGCGATTCCGTTTTTTATTCTCTCCGGTCAGTTGATGAATCGCGGTGGCATCGCGCGGCGGTTGATCGACCTCGCGAAGGTCGTGGTCGGACGCTTTCCGGGTGGCCTCGCTTACGTCAATATTCTCGGGAGCATGCTCTTCGGCTCCATCTCCGGATCCGCCGTGGCGGCGGCGGCGGCGATTGGTGGCGTGATGACGCCGTTGATGAAACGCGAGGGCTACGACCGGGATTTTAGCGCCGCGGTGAACATCACGGCGGCGCCGATCGGCCTGCTGATTCCGCCCAGCAACATCATGGTCGTCTATTCGCTCGCGAGCGGCGGCGTGTCGATTGCGGCGCTGTTTCTGGCCGGCTACGTGCCGGGCATTTTGCTTGGGCTGGGTCTGATGGTCGTGGTCGGCCTGGTCGCCCGGCGCCGTGGTTTTCCGGTGGGAGAACGCGTGGGATTCGCGGCCGGCGTCCGGATCTTTCTGGCTGCGCTGCCCAGTCTGCTGCTGGTGGCGATCGTGATGGGCGGAATTGTGCTGGGCTGGTTTACGCCGACAGAGGCGAGTGCCATCGCGGTGGCCTACACCTTTGTGCTATCGGTGCTCGTCTATCGCGAAATCAAATGGAGCGAGCTGCCGCGGTTGTTGACCGATTCGGCGGCGACCACGGCAATCGTGCTGCTGCTGATTGGCGCTTCCATGGGCATGTCGTGGGTGATGTCGTCGGCGAATATTCCCCAGACGATCACGCGCGGCCTGCTGGCGCTGACCGACGACAAGCTGGTGCTCCTGCTCATCATTAATCTGCTGCTGCTCGTTGTCGGGATGTTCATGGACATGACGCCCGCGGTCCTGATCTTCACCCCAATTCTGCTGCCTGCCGTGGTGAAATTTGGCGTCGATCCGCTGCACTTCGGCCTGATCCTGATTTTTAACCTGTGCACCGGGCTGTGTACACCGCCGGTGGGCAACTGCCTTTTCGTCGGGTGCGGGGTCGCAGGGACGACCATCGCGCGGGTATGGCGACCGATGCTGCCCTTCCTGTTCGCGATGCTTGTCGTGTTGCTGGTCGTCACCTACTGGCCCGCTCTCTCCCTGGCGCTGCCCCGCGCGCTGGGCTTTGCCAAGTAACGACGCGCCAGTCTCACGATGAACTGCCCCTGAGGAACTCTTGCGTGACGCTGGTTCCCCGGAAAACGCCGCCATCTCGAATCTCCCCTGTCCGCTGGTTCCCTGTTCCTGCCATGCACCCCTTGACCTCACCCCTTAACCGCTCGCTGCGGATTGCAATTGTCAGTTTCGTTGTCACCGGCGTGGGTCTGGTGCGCCGGTCGGTCGCCGCGCCGATGCTGCGCGCGGGGGCCGATCGCTCCGACATCACCCCGCGCCTCGGCACGGAATTGCCCGGCGGTTTCACGGACTCGACCACCGGCATCCGCGTGCATGATCCGCTGCACGTGCGGACGCTGGTGCTCGACGACGGAACCAACCGCATCGCGATCGTGGTCTGCGACAATGTCGGCCTGCCGCTATCGGTCTGTGATCAGGCGAAGAAATGGACCACGGAGCTGACGGGGATGCCAGCGTCGCACGTGGTCATGGCGGCAACGCATTCGCACAGCGCAGGCTCGGCCTGGCGCACCTCCGGACCGAACGGGATTCTGCAAGTGCTCGACATGGACGGCTTCACGGACTCGCCGGCGCCGTTGACCGAGTATCAGAAATTCCTGGCGCGGCGCGTGGCGGACAGCGTGCAATCGGCGATTCAGCGATTGGAACCGGCGCGGATCGGGTGGGGGGCGGGAGCGGAACCGGGCCAGGTCTTTAATCGCCGGTGGTACGTGAAATCGGAACAGAACCGGCGTAACCCATTCGGCGGCGTGGACCAAGTGCGGATGAATCCCGGCGCGGGTTCGTCGGATCTGATCAAACCGGCTGGACCAACGGATCCGGAGATTGTGTTTCTCTCCGTCCAGTCACGCGCAGGGCGGCCGATCGCGCTGCTCGCGAATTATTCGTTGCACTACGTGGGCGGCGTGACGCCGCGCACCTTCTCGGCGGATTACTACGGTGTCTTTGCGGACCGAATGGCGGATCTGCTGGGCGCGAGTCGCCAGGATCCGGCGTTCGTCGCGATGATGTCGAACGGGACGAGCGCCGACGTGAACAACATCAACTTTCCCCAGGGCAACCCGCCCGAGGAACCCTACGTGAAGATGCGCAAGGTCGCCAACATGGTCGCGGCCGAAGTTTACCGCGTGTATCAGGAAGTAAAATACGAAGATGGGGTGAAGATCGACGCGCGCTACGAGGAACTGCCGCTCGGCCCGCGGCAGCCAACGCCGGAAATGGTGGCCCACGCCCGCCAGTTGCTGGAGCGGCCTGTTGGAACACCGGTCTGGCACCCCCTCGAGGCCATGTATGCGCGCTGGCTGCTGCTGTCGCTCGAGGCGCCGAAACGGCTGCGGGTCCCGGTGCAGGCCTTCCGCATCGGCGAAGTGGGCATCGGCGTCGTGCCGGCGGAGACGTTTGCTGAAATGGGGCTGGAGTTGAAAGCGCGCACGCCCTTCAAAAAGTCGTTCACCATGTCGCTGGCTAACGCCTGGTTTGGGTATATGCCGACGCCGCGCCATTATGAATTGGGCGGCTACGAAACCTGGCTGGGGATTAATCGATTGGAGCAGGAGGCGGCCCCGAAAATTCTCTCCACCATCCTCAGGATGTGGAAATCCATGGAGGAGCCCGCCGGAACGACCGCGGATTCCACGTCCGTGCCGCGCTGAAGCCGAACGCATTCCCGCCATCGCAACTCCACGCCTTCCCCCATGAGAAATCGTCAACCGGCCCCCGTTTTTTCCCTGCTCGCGCCCTGTCTCCTCGCTGCGCTCGTTTTGCTGGCAAGCGACCTGTCGGCGGCGGCGTCGCCCCAACCCGTGTTGCGTGCGGGCGCGGCGGCGATTGATATTACACCCACGGTGTTGCCGGCGCCCATCGGCAACGGCTGGACGCGGCGGATGGTGAGCAAGGTCCACGATCCGCTCTGGGCGCGCGCCCTCGTGCTCGACGATGGTGTCACGCAAATCGCGATGGTCGTGGTCGACTCGACGCTGGTGTCACGGGAAATTTATGACGACGCGAAACGCGCCGCGGAAAAGGCGACCGGGATCCCGGCCGCGCACATGCTGATGTCGGCGACGCACAACCATTCGGCGCCGGCCGCGGCCGAGTTGGCGCTCAACCGCCCCGACGAGCATTACCCGAAGCTGCTGCGGGAGAAGCTTGCGGAGGCCGTGATTGCCGCGCACCGGCGGTTGGAACCGGCAAAAGTGGGCGTGGCGGCGGTCGACGAGCCGGGCGAGGTGTTCTGCCGGCGCTGGATCGTCACGCCGGGCAAGATCCCGCCTGATCCGTTTGGCCACCGGACCGACCGCGCGAAAATGAATCCGGGCTTTCTGGGCGCCGACCTGCTGGAGCCGACCAGCCCGGTCGATCCGCAACTCAGCATTATCGCGGCGCAGGCGCTCGATGGCCGGCCCATCGCGCTGTTTGCCACCTACTCGCTGCATTACGTGGGCGGAGTGCCGGCGGATAGTTTCTCGGCCGATTATTTTGCGGAATTCGCCCATCAGGTGAAGGCGCGGCTGAAAGGCGACGACCGCTTCACGGCGGCGATGGCCAACGGAACGAGCGGCGACGTGAATAACGTTGATGTGCGACATCCGCCCGCCCGGGGCGAGAAGCGACCCGAGCCGATGCAGCGCATCCGCGAGGTTGGAGCCAAGCTGGCGGATCGGGCAGTCGAGGCTTATGGCGGCATGAAAATGAATGCGGGGCTGAAGCTGGCGGTGCTGGAACGGCGCCTGACGGTGAAACACCGGTTGCCGAGCGCAGCGGATGTGGCGTGGGCCGCGCAAATGCTGGGCCCGCTGACGGCGGACACGGTCAAGCTCGTGGCCAATATTCCCGGGGTCTATGCGTACGAGACGCTGAAGATGGCGGCGCCGGATTTCCCGCAGACGGCGGAGCTGAAGTTGCAGGTGATGCGAATCGGCGACGCGGCGATGGCCACGATCCCGAACGAGGCGTTTGCGCAAACGGGGTTGAACATTCGCGCGGCGAGCCCGTTCCAGACGACCTTCACCGTCGGGCTGGCGAACGGTTATCACGGCTACCTGCCGACGCCGCAGCAGCACGCGCTGGGCGGCTACGAGACCTGGCGGTGCCGCTGGTCGCCGTTGGAAATTGAAGCGTCGACGAAGATCGAGGCGACGCTGGCCGACATGTTGCGGTCGCTCGCGAAGGCGGGGCGCTGAAGGGAAGTTCACGGCACGCTTTTATGGAGAATTTGAAGAGTCGAATCGCGCTGGTCACCGGCGCTGGTCAGGGCATGGGCCGGGCGGTGGCGGCGGCGCTGAGTGAGCGCGGCGCGTCCGTGGTCATTAACGATGTTTCCGCGGCGGCGGCGGACAAGGTGGCGCTCGATTTGAATGCGCGCGGGGGAACGGCGATCAGCGTGCAGGGCGACGTGTCCAACGGCGACGACGTGAAACGGATGGTGGCCGCGGCGGTGGAGCGGTTCGGCTCGTTGCACATCCTGGTGAACAATGCCGGCGTGCTGCGGCCCACGGCGGTGCCGGAAATCAGCGAGGGCGAGTGGGATTTCGTCCTGGCCGTAAATCTGAAAGGCACGTTCCTGTGTTCGCAGGCCGCGCTGCCGGCGATGAAGGCCGCGCAGTGGGGGCGCATCGTTAACTTTTCCTCCACCGCGGGGAAAAACGTGAGCACGGTGGGCGGCGCGCACTACACCGCGGCCAAGGCTGGCGTGCTCGGTTTCACGCGGCATCTGGCCAAGGAGGTGGCGCGCGAGGGGATCACGGTGAACGCAGTCTGTCCTGGATTGATCGATACTGAGATGGTGCGGGCGACGATTACGGACGAGCGGGTGCAGGCCTATGCCCGGGGCTTTCCCATTCCGCGCCTGGGGCAACCGGCGGAAGTGGCCGGGCTGGTGGCGTTCCTTTGCTCCGATCGCGCCGCGTACATCACGGGGGCCTCGCTCGACATCAACGGGGGCGACCTGATGGTTTAGGCAATTCTGCGCCCGGGCGCAGAATTCAAACCCCGCCCACCACTTTTCCACTTCCGCCATGCTCAAGACCTGCCTTGCGATTTTCGCCTTCGTTTGCGCGATCCAAACTCTGTCGGGGGCTGACGCGAGCCCATGGTTCGTGGGCGCCGCGAAAGTCGACATCACGCCGGACTATCCGGTCCGGCTGAATGGTTATGGCGGCCGCCGCACCGAAGTGGAGGGCGTGGAGCAACGCCTCTTCGCGAAGGCGATCGCGTTCGGCCGCGATACCGAGCTGCCGGCGGTGATCGTCACGGTCGATAATTGCGGGGTGCCGGCGAGCATCCGCGACGAAGTGGTGCGACGCCTCGGCGCCAGGACCAAAGTTACCAGCGAACGCTTTGCGGTGTGCTCGAGCCACACCCACAGCGCGCCCATGCTGGTGGGCGTGGGCATCACGGACTTCGGCGCGGCGCTTTTCGGCGCGGATGTGCCGCCGGAGCACTGGGAGCGGATTCAGCGGTACACCCGCGACCTCACGGACTGGCTGGAGCAGGTCGCGGTCGCGGCGCTGGCCGACCGCCAGCCGGCGACGCTGGCGTGGGGCGTGGGCCATGTGGGCTTTGCGCACAACCGGCGGGCCTATGCATTCCGGCCGGAGGATCATTCGCTGCCCGTGCTGCGGGTGACGGGGGCAGACGGCAAGGTGCGCGCGCTGCTGACGAGTTACGCGTGTCATTGCACGACGACGGGTTTTAATAAGTTTCACGCCGACTGGGCCGGGTGCGCGCAGGAGTACCTGGAGCAGGAATTTCCCGGCGCGATCGCGCTGACCGCGATCGGTTGTGGCGCGGACCAAAATCCCAATCCCCGCGGCACGTACGAGCACGCGATCGAATATGGCCGGGCGCTGGGCGCCGAGGCGAAACGGCTCGCGGGCGGAGAGATGAAGCCGCTCGCGGGTCGGCTCGAATGTCGGTCGCGGCTCATCCAGTTGCCGTTCCGCGCGGTCCCCACGCGCGCCGAGTGGGAGACGAAACTCGCGGATAAATCCCGGACCGTCGCGTATCACGCGAAGATGCAACTCGCGAAGCTGGATCGCGGGATGACGCTCGCGACCGAGATGCCGTATCTGGTGCAGGTGTGGAATTTCGGAGCGGATCTGGCGATGGTGTTTCTGGCCGGGGAGGTGGTCGTCGACTACGCCATCCGCCTGAAGCAGGAGCTAGATGCGGAGCGCCTGTGGGTGAATAGCTACGCGAACGATGTGGCCGCGTATATCCCCTCCGAACGCGTTTTGCAGGAAGGCGGTTACGAAGGCGGCGGCGCGATGCTCTACGACGACTGGCCCG
The DNA here is from genome assembly GCA_041192325.1 of Verrucomicrobiota bacterium. Lineage (GTDB taxonomy): Bacteria > Verrucomicrobiota > Verrucomicrobiia > Opitutales > Opitutaceae > ER46. The sequence continues at coordinate 5,308 of JBEENF010000049.1, read as the reverse complement.
CCGCCTTTGCGCCCGGCGTGGAGGATCGCATTGTTCGAACCGTGCACGAGTTGATACCGGCTGAGTTTAAGCGGCCGCAGTAGCTCGCCTTCACTTACTCCATGAAGAAATACCCTCGCTCCTTCCTCCCGCTCTTCTTCGCCGTCGTTTTTGTTTTTGCTGGGTTTGGCCGCGCCGCGCAGCCCGCTGCGGCGGGCGCGAAGGTGTTCAAGGCCGGCGCGGCCACGAGCAACATCACGCCGTCTCTCGGAGCGATGACGGTGGGTGGCGGTTCCCGCGCCGCCACGCAGATTCACGATGAATTGCACGTGCGTTGCCTGGCGCTGGACGACGGCGCGACCCGCCTCGTGTTTGCAGTCGTCGACAGTGTGTCGGTGAACCGCGAGGTCTTCGATCAGGCCAAGCGCCTCATTCGGGACGAAACGGGCGTGCCGGTGGAGCACATGATGATGTCGGCCACGCACACCCACTCGGCCGTGAGCGCGCGCGGAGCCGAGAGCCCCTTCAACTTTTCTCCGGCCGATTACTTGGACGGCGCCAAGCCGCCGGTCAGCGCGGCGCCCGCGACGCCCAAATCCGGTGGCGTTGCGCCGGATGACTACCAGAGCTTTCTGGTTCGGCGGATTGCCGACGGCGTGAGGCGGGCGATCAACAACCTGGAACCCGCGCGCATCGGGTGGGGCGCCGGCGCATTGCCGCAACACGTGTTCAACCGCCGCTGGCTGCTGAAGAACGGCCAGACGGCCCTTAATCCCTTTGGCGGGCAGGATCGCGCGGTGATGAACCCGACGCGTTACCGCGATCAGTTGCTGAAGCCGGCGGGACCCACCAACCCCGAAGTGTATGTTCTCTCGCTGCAATCCGCCACGGGCCGGCCGATCGCGGTGATGACCAACTACTGGCTGCATTACGTGGGTGACGTGGGTCCGACGGACATCTCGGCGGATTATTTTCCAGTGGTCTGCGATCGCGTGCAGGAATTGCTCGGCGCCGACCGGTTGGACCCGCCCTTCGTCGGGCTGCTCGCGAACGGCCCCTGCGGCGACGTCAATAACGTGGATTACACGGCTCGCTCCGGCGGAAAGACGTACGCGGCGTACGAGAAAATCCGGCTGGTCGCAAACGATCTGGCGCAGGAAGTCGCGCGGGTGCACCGCACGATTCAGTTTCAGGATTGGGTGGAGTTGAAAGCGGCGCACGCCGAGCTGGAATTGCAGACGCGCCGTCCCTCGCCGGAGATGCTGCGACGGGCCCGGGAAATGATGGCCAAGCCGGAGACGGTCTCACCGCAGCAATTTCCCGCGGGCAATGCGGTCGGTTATGCGCGCCGCACCGTTGCGGCCATGGAGTGGCCCGAAAGGATTAACATCGTGCTCCAGACCTTCCGCATCGGCGGGCTGGGCGTGGCGGCGATTCCATTCGAGACGTTCACGCAGACGGGCTTGGACATAAAGGCGAAGAGCCCCTTCAAGGATACATTTACGATCGAGCTGGCCAACGGCGGCTATGGTTACCTGCCGACGCCGGAGCAGCACGAACTGGGCGGCTATGAAACGTGGCTCGGTACCAACAAAGTCGAAAAGGAAGCCTCGACGAAAATTGTGGCGAAGCTGATCGAGCTTTTTGCGCAGGTAAAGTAGCGCGCCGCGACGGCGGACAGCAGCGGCTGCGCCACAAAGATGCGGCTTGTCACGTGGGGACATTCGCGCACAACTCTGCCAACTACCCCTGTGAGTTCGCCTTCCACACACTCCGTGCCTTCCTCCGGCGTGGAACAGACCCGCTGATTCGCTCGAGGAGTTGCAGCCCAACGAGCCGGCGCGGTTAAACGATTTGGCCGGTTGCGCCAACGGGCGGCGCAGATGACGGCAGGCGACCGGCCGGCGAAAACATTTCAGCCCTAGACTCTGAACCCCCCAAATAACCATGAAGCATAAGAACCCCCTTGCGTTGTTGATTGCCTCGCTCGGCATTGCCGTGGTGGCCCCGCTGGGCGCGCAGGCGGCTGACCCCGTGGCGAACGTCGCGACACGGCGAAACGGTACGATCACGGGACGGGTACAAAACGTCGTAACCGGCGAATACCTCAATAATGCGCGAGTGGCCGTGCGCGGCACCGAATTGCTCGAGTTGACCGACGCCTCCGGCATCTATCGGCTGCGCAATGTGCCGGTCGGCCCGGTGCAACTTGACGTCGGTTACACGGGTCTGGATACCGTCACGATTTCCCTCGAGGTGCCGGACGGCCAGGCCGTCGTGCGCAATGTCGAACTGACCAGTGTCGCGCGGTATGGCGCCGCCGCCTCCGGCGGCGTGCTCAAACTCGATTCCTTCGTCGTGTCGTCGGCGCGCAGCATGGACGCAAAATCACTCGCGATCAACGAACAGCGGTACGCCGACAACATCAAAAACGTAATCGCGGCCGACGCCCACGGCGATGTAACCGAAGGTAATGTCGGCGAATTCATGAAATTCATGCCCGGAGTGGTGATCACCTACGGCGACGCCTCCGCCAACAGCGTCTCGGTGCGCGGACTGGGGGCGAATCTCACCGGCGTTTCGGTCGATGGCGCGACGATGGCCCATGCCAATCTCAACGGCAACGACCGCACGTTCCAGTTCAAGCAAGTCGACATCAACAGCGTTTCCCGCGTGGAGCTGACAAAGGTGCCATCACCCTCCACACCGGCCGACACGCTGGGCGGTTCGGTCAATCTGATCAGCAAGAGCGCGTTCGACCGGAGCACCGCGGAATTGCGCTGGCGCACGTATTTCTCGATCAACTCCGAGGATTTCACGTTCCGCCGGACGCCATTTCCGTACGAAAAAATACCTTCAAGGCCATGCCGGGCTTTGATGTCTCCTACTCGAAGGCGTTCAACGACAAGTTCGGCATTGTACTCTCAGCGGCCAGCAACATCCAATATAACGTCCAGGATTACACGCAGACCACTTGGAGCGAAGCCGCCGCGCTCGGAGCGACTCAGGCCAATCCGGTGCTGCAGCAGGTGAACGTGATTGATGCGCCGAAGTATTACACCCGCCAGTCGGCGAACTTGCAGGCGGACTGGCGCGTCACGCCCAACTCCGTGCTCTCGTTCAGCACGAAGGGATATTATTACAAGGACGACAACGGGAACTACAACTGGACGGCCAACGCCGGCACGGTGAACACCTCGGCGATCACGGGCGGCGCGCCGCTGACGTACAGCCCGACCTTTACCAACGGCGCGACCGGTCGCGGCGCGGTCACGTTGGGCGGCGGACAGGGTCGCATTCGCGGCACGCTGGCGTCGGAAAATCTGCGCTATCGTTTCGATGATGGCACCTGGCGGGCGTGGGCCGGCTTTGCGTACTCCGCGTCCACGACCTCGAACAAAGGCCCGGAGATGGGGCACTTCAATGCCGTCCCGGCGACGCTCAAGCAGGCTGCGCGCGTCGTCTTCACGGACATCAAGACGAACCGGCCGGACAGCATCAAAGTCTACGATAATAATAACCGCGAAATCGATATCTCGGACATCAACAACTACCAGATCACGGAGGCTAATTTCGGTACGATGCGAGACATCCGGGACACCGTCGCCAACTCCGACGCCAATCTGCGTCGCGCATTCACGCTTTTTTCCGTCCCCGGTTCGCTGCAGATCGGCGGCAATCAACGCGTGCAGAAACGCGATCGTCGCAGTCCCACGCGGGTCCTGAGTTATAACGGTCCCGGTGGAGACCAGTCGGCGGCTCCATTCGCGGCCACGGTTTTTACCGTCCCGGCGCCGTTCAACTACGGCAAAATTCCGTGGGTCTCACCCAAATACGCGTTCGAAGCCTGGACGAAGAATCCGGGCTTGTTTACGTCGACCCCGGCGCAAGCCGTAACCAATGCGACTGCGGTAATCAGCACATCCGAATACATCCAGGAGACTGTGTCGGCGTTATATTTGCAGCCGGAAGTGCGGCTGTTCCGCAACCGCCTGCACGTCATGACGGGCGTGCGCTTCGAAAAGACGACCGACGAAGGCGAAGGCCCGCTGGTGGACCCGGGCGCGGTTTTTGTGCGCAACGCGGATGGCGCCTTTGCGCATGCGGCCAATGGAGCTCGTATCCGCAAGCCCGAGGCGGGCGTCGCGGGCTCGATTGAGGAATTACGCCTGACCCGCAAGGAGCGCGGCTATAAGGCCAACCGTTCCTACCAAGGCTACTATCCGAGCCTTCACTTCACCTACAACGCGACCGACAGCTTGCTGGTTCGCCTTGCTTACGCCAACACGTACGGCCGGCCGAATTTCAGCGAAGTCATCCCCAACACGACGATCACGGAAAGAGATGTGCTGCCGACCGATCCAAATCAGAACCCGGGCAGCATCTCGATTCGGAACACCGGACTGAAGCCGTGGACGGCGGACAATTTTGATTTGTCGCTGGAATACTACACCAACCGCGGCGGGCTGTTTAGCATGGGTGCCTTCCGCAAGGAGATTAAAAACTTCTTCGGAGCCGCGGCCCGGATTGCGACCGCCGCCGACATTGCCGAACTCGGCTTGGAACCGAGCTTTGTCGGCTGGACGGTGAATACGAAATTCAACGTCGGCGATGCGCGTATTTCGGGCATGGAGTTCAATGTCCAGCAGTCCCTGGGCTTCCTGGGCGAATGGGGCAATCGGGTGCAGGCCTTCGCCAATGGCACGAAGTTGAAACTCGAAGCCGCCCAAGGCGCGGACTTCAGCGGCTACGTTCCCGAAGTGGCGAACTGGGGTTTCACCATCGCACTCAAACCCGTGACCTTGATGGCCCAGTGGAATTATCGCGGACAGACGGGCCGCACCGCCGCGCCCGGCCCGACCGTGAGCACGTTCGAGAAAGCGCGCACCACGCTGGACTTGAATCTGGATTACCAGATCAGCCGCCGCCTGAGCTTTTTCACCAACGCCCGCAACGCGACGAACGTCTACCACTCGTCGCTGGTCTACGGCGACAATACTCCGGGCTACGCGAAGCAGCGCAATGTGCGGAATTACGGGGTGCAATTCGGCATTGGCCTTAAGGGCGTGTTTTGACCCGCATGCGGCACGCCGCCCGCTATCGTTGCGCTGCGCCAGCGTGTTTTCTCCCCTGAATTGTAATCCATGCTTATGACAGCCAACCACGGTCAATCGACCGCGACGATCATTCGGGGACGCGGCGCGATGCTCATGGCCTGTTGCTGGGCGGCGGCAGCCGTAGCGGACCTTAGTGGCGCGGCGCCTTTGGTCGAGCCGAAGAACTCCGAGCCCAAGGTGTATCGCACCATGATGCCGGATGCGGGTCCGTC
>JBEENF010000048.1:0-13691 GCA_041192325.1 Verrucomicrobiota bacterium | reverse complement strand
AAACGCAGGAAGGTCTTCCGCTCGCTCTCGCTGAGCGGATTCATCAACCACGCCATGCGGCGAAAATGCGCGGGCATGATATCGCTCAGCAGCTTGGTCCCGCGTTTGGTGAGGCTGACGGACATCATGCGCCGGTCGTCGGGATGCGGTGAACGCGTTACGAGCCCCGCGCGTTCCAGCGTATCCACCAAACCGGTGATGGTGGCGCGCGTCACGCCCGTGCGCTCGGCCAGTTCAGCGGGCGTCAGGGGCTTCTCGTTGTCACAATGCGCGTGCTGGCAATTTCCCCACAACGCCATCAACACGCCGAAGCGTCCCTGCGAAATATCATGCTGGGCGAGCTGGGACTCGACGACGCGGAAGGCTTCGTCACCGGCCCGCAAGAGATGCAGGAACACCACCGCCGCCGACGGATCGAGATCGGGATATTCGCGGGCCGCTTCGAGCAAACACTCGTAGCGCGGCAGGTCCTTTAGCATCAGCAGTGGCATGGAAATAGATAAGGCGGCAGATAATTAGGTGGCTAACGATAATCGCAAGCGATGTTTTTGGATTTCTTTACCGAGGAGGGGCCCGGAAATACTGGCTTGGGCAACAGGCGGAAATCTCCCGCAAGGGGAGCAGCTAATCGCAGCGTAACGCCGCGGCGACACCCCGCGGAGCGACGACTCGGGGGCAGCGGAAATTATCGTCCAGGCGGCACAACAAAATGCCGGGCCGCCTGGTGCAAACCTGACTCCCGCCAATCGCTTACAGTGCTTGCGCCACGGCCACCAACGCCTCGGCGGTGATACCGAGTTCCTTAAAGACTGTGGGGGCCGGCGCGCTCAGGCCAAAGCGGTCAATGCCGACCACCTGGCCGTCGAGACCGACGTATTTGTACCAGAGCCCTGTCACGCCGGCTTCAATAGCGGCGCGCTTGCGACACGACGAGGGGAGCACGCTTTCGCGATACTCCGCGCTCTGGCGGTCGAAGCGCTGCATGCTCGGCATCGACACCACGCGAACGCCGGCGCCGAGGGTCTTTGCCGCCGCCATGGCGAGCTGGAGTTCGCTGCCCGCAGCGAGCAGGATGTGGGTCAGCCCGGCGGTTTCCTTCACCGCAATGTAACCGCCCTTGAGGGCGCCTTCGCGACGGGTTTGCACCGGAATGTCATTCAGCATCGGCAGGGCCTGGCGCGTGAGCGCGAGCAGCGTGGGGCCGTCGACACGCTCGAGCGCGGCAGCAAAGGCCCCGGCGGTTTCCTCGGGATCGGCGGGCCGGATCACATCGAAGTTCGGGATCAACCGCAGCCCGGAAACCGTTTCGACCGGTTGATGCGTGGGACCGTCTTCACCGACGCCGACGGAATCGTGCGTGTAGATATAGATAACTGGCAGCTTCGCGAGAGCCGCCAGCCGCATCGAGGGTCGGGAATAATCGGCGAACACCAGGAACGTCGCGACGCTGGGCCGGAACAAGCGGTCATAGGCGACGCCGTTCGCGATCGCGGCCATGCCGTGCTCACGAATGCCGAAGCGAATGTTGCGGCCAGCGCGATTCTCCGCGTCGAAATCCTTGTCCGCCGCAATGTAGTTCAACGTGGAGCCGTACAAGTCCGCGCTGCCGCCGATGAGTAACGGCAGGGCGGCCGCAAGCGGCTGCAGCACGTCGCGTCCCGCGGCGCGCGTCGCAAGCTTCGCATCCGCGGGAAACGCCGGAATCTTTTCCAGCAACGCGATGGCGTTCGGCGCATTTTCCGGGGAGGCCGAGTCCAGCAAGACGGCCTTCTCCGGATTCGCCGCGCGCCATGCCTTGAAGCGCTTCGACCACTTGTTGCAGGCGCGAACCAGACGTTCCTTGTACGCCGCAAAATAGCCGCGCACGTCTTCGCTTACGAAGAAGTGCTGGTCCGCCGGGAGACCGAGTCCCGCACGGGCGCCGTCCGCAAACTTCGCCCCACCCTCGCCGTGGCCCTTCGCCGTGCCGGCCACTTCAGGAATGCCCTTTGCGATGACGGTCCGGGTCACAATGAGCTGCGGCTTCCCAGTCTTCGTCCTCTTGGCCTTGGTGAACGCCTTCAGGAAGGCAGCCAGATCGTGGCCGTCGACAGTCTGCACGTCCCAGCCGATCGCCTTGAAACGCAACGCCGTGTTTTCGCTTTGTGTTTTCACGCCCATCGCGTCGAGCGTGACGTCGTTGGCATCGTAAATGAGTATCAGGTTATCGAGCTTCTGGTGGCCCGCGAAGGCGACCGCTTCCATCGCCACGCCTTCCTGCATGCAACCGTCCCCCGCCAGACATACGACATGGTAATCGAAAATCGGATGCTCGGGCGTGTTGAAACGCGCCTGCGCTATCTGGCCGGCCATCGCCATGCCGACCGCGTTGCCAATGCCCTGACCCAACGGCCCCGTGGTCGCTTCCACCCCGGGCGTCTCCTGATACTCGGGATGCCCGGGGGTCTTGCTGTGGAGCTGGCGGAAATTTTTGAGCTCGTCCAAGGACAAATCGTAGCCGCTGAGATGGAGCCAGCTGTACAGGAACATCGAACCGTGGCCGGCCGAGAGCACGAAGCGGTCGCGATTGATCCAGCGGGGCCGGTCGGGATTGTGGACAAGGGCGTGGCCATAAAGCACGGCGCCGATTTCCGCCGCGCCCAAGGGCAGGCCGAGGTGCCCGGAAGAGCAGGCATGCACGGCATCGATGGCGAGGCCACGGGCCTGGTTGGCGGCCTTGGCAAGGAGATGAGTTTGCAACGTCATGGGAAAGTTTCTGCTAGGCGTAGACCGCTCGCGTGCTGCGGGGAAGTCCGAATTTCGCCGGCCCCGGCTTTAAATCGGGAGCGCTATTCGCGAGCGGTCTGGCGCGCGCGTGATCTGGCACGAAAAGCACAACCCGCGAGCGCCGGACGCATGATCGGGAAATCCGGGCCGCCCAACCGGAGAGTCTTTCTGCGGCGGGCGCCCACAAAAAAGCGAGCCCGGCAAGGGGCTCGCTTTGCGAAATAAGTGTCGAGCCGAAAATCAGCTCTTGGCGACTTCGACCGGTTGAGTCGCCGCTGCTGGCGCCGACTTCGCGGACTTGGCCAGCTTCGCCGCGTGGATTTCCGCTGCGCGATCCTTTTCCTTGATCGCCACCGCGGCCTTGCCGGTGCGGCGACGCAGGTAGTAAAGCCGCGCCTTCATGGCCTCGGACTCGCGCTCGACCTCGATCTTCTCGATGTTAGGCGAATTGACCGGAAATACGCGCTCCACGCCCTCCCCGTAACTTAGGCGACGGACGGTAAACGTCTCGTGGATGCCATGTCCTTTGCGGGCGATCACGATGCCGGCGTAAACCTGCACGCGTTCCTTGTCACCCTCGCGAACCTTGGTGTGTACGCGCACACCGTCGCCGACTTTAAACGGCGTAATGTCTTTCTTCACCTGTTCGGAGGTGATCTCTTGGATGATCGGGTTCATGGCAGTGATTATTTGAGTAAATCGGGACGGACCTGACGGGTTTTCTCCTCTTGGCGCGCCTGCCGCCACTTTTCGATTTCAGCATGGTTGCCCGAGAGTAGAACCGCGGGAACGGACATGCCCCGAAATTCGGCGGGACGCGTGTATTGAGGAAAGTCGAGCAACTTGCTGGTGAAGGATTCGTGCGTCAATGACTTTTCCTCCCCCAGGACTCCGGGGATGAAACGCGCGAGCGCATCGACTACCACCGCGGCGGCGAGCGTGCCATTGGTCAGCACGTAATCGCCAATCGAAATTTCCTGATCAATCACCGAATCACGTATCCGTTGATCCACGCCTTCATAGTGGCCGCTCAGAAAAATCAGGTGCTGCTGGACGGATAGCTCCTTCGCGATCGCGGGGGAAAGCGGCGTTCCGTCTGGCGTCAGATAGATGCGCCGGCAACCCGGAGTCTGGAGTTGCTCGATCGCGGCGAACACCGGTTCGGCTTTGACCACCATGCCCGCGCCGCCCCCGAAAGGCCGGTCGTCCGCGGTGCGGTGTTTATCCGTCGTCCAGGCGCGCAGGTCTCGTACATTCACTGCCAGGTGACCCGCCGCGATGCCCTTCCCGAGGATACTTTCGGCCAGAAAGCCGTCCAGCATTCGCGGAAAAAGCGTCAGCACATCAATTGTGAGCGCCATGGGCGATAAGAGAGCGAACGGTCACGACGCAGGGGATGGGGCCGGAAAATGAAAAACCTCGGAAATGATTCCGAGGCTTTGGCTCCGAGCGGAGATAAGGCGTCTGCGACGCGAACGAACGCCAGAAATCAGGCGCTGGCAGCGGGCGCTTCCGGCGCCTTGGCCTCGGCGCTGCGACGCGCTTTCTTGATCATCGCGTGCATCGTGTTGGTGGGCAGAGCGCCCTTGCTCAGCCAGTATTCCACGCGGTCGAGCTTGAGATTGATCGGGCTGCCTTTGTCACCAGGACGATACGTTCCAATCGTTTCAACCGGGGCGCCATCCCGGCGCGAACGGGCCTCCGCCACAACCACGCGATAGAGCGGCTGATGCACGGAGCCAACCTTGGTAAGACGAATTTTGAGAGCCATGTCGGAAGATTTTGCGGAGCGGTTCTGCTTGGAAAAGCTGAGCACAAGACCGTTCCACAATCGGCTTGTCAAGCACCCGTTCGGGTCGCTCTCTTCGACCTTCTTATGCTCAAAGCTGGCATCGTCGGCCTGCCCAACGTGGGCAAGTCCACCCTCTTCAACGCTCTCACTCGTTCCCGCAAGGCCGAGGCCGCGAATTATCCCTTCTGTACGATCGATCCCAATGTGGGCGTCGTCATCGTCCCCGACGAGCGAGCGTATGTGCTCCAGAAGATCGCCAAAACCAATGTCGTCGTGCCCGCCGCCATCGAGTTCGTCGACATCGCCGGCCTCGTGGCTGGCGCCAGCAAGGGCGAGGGCTTGGGCAACCAGTTCCTGGCCAATATCCGTGAAGTCGATTCCATCGTGCAAGTGGTCCGTTGTTTCGAGGACAGCGACATCGTGCACACCATGGGCGGGATCGACCCGGTCCGGGACATTGAGGTGATCACCACCGAACTCGTGCTCGCCGACCTCGATGGGGTGACGAAGCGCATCGAGAAGACCCAGAAAAAGGCGAAGTCAGGCGACAAGGAGGCGATCGCCGAGGTGGCGTTGCTCCAAAAACTGGAACCCCATCTCAACTCCGGCAAGACCGCGAACACCCTTCCCGCCACCGACGACGAAAAGGCGATGATGAAGCTTTTCCAGCTTCTCACCGCCAAGCCCGTGCTCTTCGCCTGCAACGTCGCCGAGAGCGATCTCGCGACGGCTGAACAAAACCGTTTCGTGCAGCAAGTCGCGGAATTCGTCCGCACGCATCACGATGCCGCCTACGTGCCGATCAGTGCCAAGATCGAATCCGAATTAATCGACCTCCCCCCAGAGGAAGCGAAGGCGTTCCTCAAGGATCTCGGGGTCGACGACTCCGGTGTTTCGGCGCTGATCAAGGGCACCTACGCGCTGCTCGGGCTCCAGACGTATTTCACCGCGGGCGAAAAGGAAGTACGCGCTTGGACGATCAAGAAAGGCTGGAAGGCGCCGCAAGCCGCGGGTGTCATTCACACCGATTTCGAGAAAGGTTTCATCAAGGCCGAAATCGTTTCCTACGATGAACTCACAAAGCTGGGCAGCGTCGCTGCAGCGCGCGAAGCCGGTAAGTACCGACTTGAGGGCAAGGAGTACGTGTTTGCCGATGGCGACGTGGCGTTGTTCCGCTTCAATAACTGAGCGCCGCCTTCACCTGTTCCGAACGCGCCGCCCGGTCGGATCAAATTCGAATTTCTCGCAACGTCATGCCGGGCGATTGCCTTGAACAATTCACCGCCTATCGCTTTCCCTTGATGCGCGCCCTGGCACTTCTTCTTCTGCTCGCCGCCGCCGCCATGGTGCGCGCCCATCCGGAAGTCGAGGCAGCGCTGTCCCGCGTCAACGCCTTGATTGCCGCGCTGCCGGAGGAGCCCCAATTTTACCTCGATCGCGGCGACATTTACGCCCAACACCAGGCGTGGGTGCCGGCCGAGGCGAATTATCTGCGCGCCGCTGAATTGTCCCGCGGCGCATCGTCGCTCCGCTTGGACCGAGCGCGCGCCGCCGTTGAAGTCGCCACGGGCCGGCCAGCCGATGCCCGCGCGAAACTCGACCGCGTTTTAAAAAACAACCCGCGCGATGCTGAGGCCCTGCTGTTGCGCGCGCGGGCACTGGCCGCCCTAAACGCCAACGAGCCGGCGCTCGCCGATATAAATCTCGCGCTCACCCTCGTGGCCACGCCAACACCCGAGCTTTATCTGGAGCGCGCCGCCTTGATCGCCGCCCCCGCGGATGCCATTCGCAGCCTGGACGAAGGCATCGCCCGAGTCGGCCCCGCCCCCGCCCTCCAGTTGCGCGCGCTCGCGCTCGAGGAATCGAGCGGTCGCATCGAAGCCGCACTGCTCCGGCTCGATCGAATCACCGGCGCCAGCGAGCGCAAGGAGAGCTGGCTGAAACGTCGCGGCGATCTCCTCGCGCGCGTCGGCCTAAAACGCGAAGCCCGTGAAGCTTACGTTGCAGCCCTCGCGGCGATTGCCGCGCTGCCTTCTTGGTTGCGCGAGTCGCCCGACCTTGCCCATCTCGCCACTGAACTGAACCGGCTCAACGCTCCCTCTCCCTGATTACAGCATGAAACTACGCCCCTTGTTCCTCGCTTTAACCTTATTTGCCCCGGCGATTTTCGCCGCGACGACCATTGTTCGCGGGCCTTATCTCCAATCGGCGACGCCGACCAGCATGGTGGTGCGCTGGCGCACCGACATGACCGAAGCCTCCGTTGTGAGCTATGGCACGGACCGCGCCCAGCTCGCCATGAACTCGAAAGCCGAGGGCATCACGACCGAGCACGTCGTCCTGCTCTCCGGCCTGACTCCCGCCACGCAGTACCATTACACCGTCGGCTCCGTCGCCGTCGTGCCGTCCGCCACCGCCAAGGCCGCTGGCGAAGACGCCCCGGGAAGGGCGTCGACCTACAGCTTCACCACCCCGCCCGTCGCCGGCGCCGTCAAGCCCACCCGCGTGTGGGTGCTGGGCGATCCCGGCACCAAGAACAAAGTGCAGGCCGACGTGCGCGACGTGTATTACAAGTTCACCGGCAGCCGTCCCACCGATCTCTGGCTGTTGCTGGGCGACAACGCGTATCCGGACGGGACTGACTCCGATTACCAGAAGGCCATCTTTGAAATGTATCCCGCGACCCTGCGCACCTCTCCGGTTTGGTCGACGCTCGGCAACCACGACGGCAAGAGCGCGAATTCTCCCACCCAATCGGGCGTGTACTACGACATCTTCACGCTGCCCACCCAGGGCCAGGCGGGCGGCGTCACGTCCGGCACCGAGGCGTATTATTCCTTCGATTACGCGAACATCCATTTCATCTGCCTCGACTCGCACGACTCCAACCGCGCCATCGATGGCGCGATGATGCAATGGCTCAAGGCCGACCTGGAGGAGACGCGGCGCGACTGGATCGTCGCATTTTTCCATCATCCCACTTACACCAAGGGCACGCACGATTCCGACAAGGACAGCGACAGCGCAGGACGCATGAACGACATGCGCGCCATTTTCCTGCCGGCACTGGAGCAGGGCGGCGTTGACCTCGTACTAACGGGCCACTCCCACGTTTACGAACGCTCGTTCCTGATCGATGGCCACTATGGCAAGAGCGACACCTTCAACGCAGCCGCCCACGTCAGGCAGAAAGGCAACGGCCGCCCGGATGGCGACGGGGCTTACCGCAAACCGCGCACCCGCGCACCACATATTGGTGAAGTGTCGGTCGTTACCGGCAGCGCGGGCCACGCCAGCTCCAAGCCCGTGCCCCTGAACCACCCAATTTTTTTCCTGTCTCTCAACGAAGCGGGTTCTTCAGTCATCGACGTAAACGGTCTCCGGCTCGACTTTACCTTTCTCAACGACAAGGGCGAAAAACGCGACTGGTTCAGCATTGTGAAAGAGTAAACCTGCCGACGCGCCGGGGGAACCGGGGTTGCCCTGCCCCTTCCGTTTCCGTCACGCTGGCTCCCCGATGAGTGACAAGTCACCTGCCTCCGGACCGGCTCCAGCCGCCGAATTGCTCGATTCCGCAATTCTGCGCCTGTTGATGGAGACCGTCCCAGACCGAATCTACTTCAAGGATCTCGAGAGCCGTTTCGTGCGCGTGAATCGCGCCCACGCCGCTTTCCTCGGCGCCGCCGCGCCGGAGGATGTCGTGGGCAAGAGCGACGCGGATTTCTTTGCCCCGGAACACGCCCGCAAGGCGCTGGCCGAGGAGCAGGAAATTGTCCGCAGCGGTCAACCGGTGCTTGGGCAGGTCCAGCGCATCACCAAACGCGATGGCCAGCTCGCGTGGGGCTCCACCACCAAGATGCCGTGGCGAGACGGCGCCAATACCATCATCGGCACGTTTGGTCTGACCCGAGACGTGACGGCGACAAAGGATGCGGAGGAAAAGCTCGTCGAGGAGCGCAACCTCCTGCGCACGATCATCGATCACCTACCGAGCCGGCTATACGTCAAGGACACCGCCTCGCGTTACGTCCTCAACAGCATTGCGCACCTGCGCCAACTTGGCGTAGCCACCCAGGCCGAGGCGCTCGGCCGCACCGCGGTCGACTTTTTCCCCGGGGAACGCGGCCAGCAGGCGCTCGCGGACGACCGTCAGGTACTCGAGGGCGGGAACTCCCTGCTCAGCCAGGAGAAATCGGATTTCGGGTCCGAAGGTCGCGTACGCTGGTCGCTCGTCACAAAAGTGCCGCTGCGCGACACGCACGGCCAACTCGTCGGCCTCGTCGGCATCAGTCACGACATCACCCGACGCAAACTCGCCGAGGAGGAAATCAAGCGGCACAACGCGGAAATGGAAACCGACCTGCGCATGACCCGGCAGGTGCAAGAGGCCTTTCTCAACCGCGCGTATCCGGTTTTCCCTCGTGGCGCCAAACCCGCGGAGAGCGCGTTGCGTTTCGCGCATCGTTACTTTCCGACGACGATGCTGGGCGGGGATTTCTACAGCTTTCTGCAATTATCCGACACGCAGTGCGGCGTACTGATCTGTGACGTAATGGGTCACGGCGTCCGCGCCGGACTGCTCACCGCGCTGATCCGTGGCGTCGTCGAGGAAATCGGCGCCCGCGCCGTCGATCCCGCCTACGTCGTGGCCGAGGTGAATCGCAGCCTGATGCCGATCGTCGAGGAAACGCGGCAACCGGTGTTCGCGACCGTGTTCTTCGGCGTGATCGATCTCGCCACGCAAACGCTGGCCTACACCAACGGCGGCCACCCGCCACCCCTCGTGCACCACGTCCGTTCCGGCGTGATCGAGCGGCTGGCGCCCGGCAACCCCGAACCCGCCGCGGGCTTGCTGGCCGGCTTTGAATATTCACGACACGAGTGCGTCTTCGAACCCGGCGATCTTTTCCTCGGCTACACCGACGGGCTTTTCGAAGCCACGGCCCCCGACGGCCGGATGTTCGGCGAGGAAAAGCTGAGCGCCTCGCTCGCCGATTGCCGCGGCCTCTCGAGCGAAGTCGTGGCCGATCGGTTCGTGGAAGCCGTCCAAGCCTTCAGTGGGCGCGCCGTCTTCGACGACGACCTTTGCCTGGTAGTGATCGACTCGCGCAGTAGTCAAACGGGTTAGCCACGTTTTACCGAGTATCGACCCGTGCTCGTGTGAATCCGTTCCGATCCGTGGTTGATCAACCCCGGAGTTAATCGCCCGCACGATGTCCCTCGAACCAGACCGGCTTGCGGCGCTGCGGACAGTTTACCGCGATGGCCTCCTGGATGACGTCATCCCATTCTGGCTGCGGCACGGGCTCGACGGCGAACACGGCGGCGTTCTGACCTGCCTCGATCGGCCAGGGCGCGGTCATTGATACCGACAAATCCGTGTGGTTCCAGGGCCGCGCGGCGTGGACCTTCGCCACGCTGTACCGCACGGTGGAGCGCCGTCCGGAGTGGTGCGAGGCCGCGCAGAGCTGCCTGGATTTTATTCGCCGCCACTGCCGCGCGCCCGACGGCAAACTCTACTTCACGGTCACACGCGACGGCCGGCCGCTGCGCCTGCGACGCTACGTTTTCAGCGAAGCCTTCGCGGCCATCGGCAGCGCAGTTTTTGCCGCAGCGACCGGCGACCATCGCGCCGCAGCGGAGGCCGTGACGTATTTCGAAACCTATCTGCGCCACAGTTTCACTCCCGGCGTCGTGCCGCCAAAGGTTGATCCAGCGACCCGCCCCGCCCAGAGCCTCGCCGCTTATATGATCGCGATCGCGACGGCCCAGGAGATTCGCGCTGCGCTGGGCGACCTCGAGGTTGCCGGCTCCACGTGCACCGCGTGGATCGACCGCTCGATCGAAATGATCGAGCGTGATTTTTATAAACCCGAACTCGGCGCCCTGCTGGAAATGACCGATCCGGAAGGCGGCGTCATCGACCACTTCGACGGCCGCACGCTCAACCCCGGCCACGGCCTTGAATGCGCGTGGTTCATCCTGCACGAAGCCAAGCTCCGCGGCCGCAATCTCCGGCTACTCCAACTCGGGCTCGGCATCTTGGACGCGATGTGGGCGCACGGCTGGGATACCGAGTTCGGTGGCATTCTCTATTTCACCGATCTCAAGGGTCTGCCCGTTCAGGAATACTGGGCGGAAATGAAATTCTGGTGGCCGCACAACGAAGCGATTATTGCGACCCTGCTCGCGTGGCAACTGACTGGCGAAGCGAAATACGCCGGCTGGCATCGCCTGGTGCACGAGTGGGCGCATCGCGTGTTTCCCGACCCGGTGCATGGCGAATGGTTTGGTTACGCCCAGCGCGACGGCCGCATCTCGACCCAGCTCAAGGGCAATCTTTGGAAAGGACCTTTTCACCTGCCGCGCATGCAATGGTATTGCTGGCGCCTCGTCGACGAACTGCTCGCCCACCCTCCCGCGCCAAGGCCCTGAGCGACCGCCGCGCGGCCCTTCAGTGGAGCTGGCCCGCAGAATGGCGGAGATCACGCGGCCGCTTCACCGTCGTCTCGACGGCCAGCGCGATGGCATCCACCAGGGTTGCCAGCGGCAAACCGGGACCTGCGCTCTTCCTCCCGCTCAACGCTGGCACATGGATAAACCCGCCCCGCACCTGCCGCTGCCAACGCAACGTGTGCATCAGACCGTAGAAAACGTGATTGCACACAAAGGTGCCTGCCGTCTGCGACACCGCCGCCGGAATTTCATTTGCCCGCAATGCCGCCACGATGGCCTTCACCGGCAGCCGTGACCAATACGCCGCGGGTCCACCCTGCACCACTTGAGTGTCGATCGGTTGTGCCCCCGCGTTGTCCGGAATCGGTGCGTCATCGAGATTGATCGCCACGCGTTCCGGCGTGATCTCCGCCCGTCCGCCCGCCACCCCAAGACAAATCACAAGCGTCGGCAGATGCGCGCGTAACAACCGGATCAGCTCGTGCCGCGAAGCCCCAAACACGCAGGGTAGCGTCGCACCGATAACCTCGCGACCCGCAATCTCGCGTCCATGCAAAGCCGCGGCGATTTGCTGCGAGGGATTCACCGCGTCGCCGCCAAAGGGTTCGAACCCGGTCACCAACACCCGTTTCATGCGCGGGCCTTGACGGCGCTTCCTTCATCACGCTGCGGGCGCCGAGCCTCCCCCTCCCGGCATGGCGCGACGCCGCTCACCGCTTGTATTCCATGCCTTCGATGGCGCCCAGCAACTCTTGGTAAGGCCGGCCGCGAAAATCGTCGGCCATGATCTGCACGTCGATGATCACGTCGGGTGCGAGGCGAATTTTGCCCATGCTCATCACCTTGTAATTCCCCTTCTCCGGCGGCTTTCCCTTCATCGCAGCGTCGGTGAAGTTGCAATAGAAGCCAAATCCCGTCGCCAGCGTGAATTCCCGGCCGATGGCTTTGCCCTCGACGGAGCCTTCCGCGACGTTACGGGCATCGGCTTCCAGCCGCAGCTTCAGCCGCGACTTGGTGTCCAGGCGATCCTGCTCCGGCATGGAAATCATCAGCGTGCACGTGGCATTCGCGTCGCCAGTGGGCGTTACGTTGACGGTGGCCTGCCCGCCCATGTTGGTCATTGCGACCTTCCAGCCTTCCGCAAAATAGAGCGTAAGATGGCCGCGTGAACCGAGATCGATCGACGCGGGCTGCGCGAAAACGCCGGCGCTGAGGGCGACGAAGCAAAGGAGAGCGAAAAGTTTCTTCATGGTGAGAATTCCGCGAGTCACGGAGAGAAGTGCCCAAGGTACACGCCCCCGCGAATTGTGCCAGCCCGATGCTGCTCCGCCCGAACCAATCGGGGCAATGCTCACCCGAATCCACGCGCTCACGCGCGCGGCTACACGATCACGCGAACGACCCGCCCATCCGCCCGTGGCCGCGAGCGTGAGCGAGTGGATCCACCCTATCTCACGCTCCACACTCCCTCCCGCGCGCAAACCGGCCGACGCGGCCGGGAGAAAGAGAAAGATAAAGACGAAAGAGAAAGATGAAGTCACGGGGGTGGCCCCGCCCGCCCTGCCCATCCCGCATCAGACCGCGGGCAAACCCCCGGTGCCGCCTGCAATTGCTTTTGACCGGGTGCCCGCGCCCGTGGCAGGCTGCCCGTTTCCATCGTTCTCCCACCTACCATGCCCGCGAAGTCTACCATCATCTACACCAAAACGGACGAAGCCCCCGCTCTCGCCACTTATTCGCTCCTGCCCATCATCCAGGCTTTCACGAAGCACTCGGGCATCGAAGTGGAGTTGCGGGACATCTCCGTGGCCGCGCGCATCCTCGCCGCGTTTGCGGATCTCCTGCCTGCGACGCAGCGCGTCAACGATGCCCTCGCCGAACTGGGCGGGCTCACGCTCAAGCCCGAGGCCAACATCATCAAGCTGCCCAACGTCAGCGCCTCCGTGCCGCAGTTGAAGGCCGCCATCGCGGAACTGCAGGCCAAGGGCTACAAGCTCCCCGATTTTCCGGACGTCGCCACGACTGACGCCGAGAAGGACGCCAAGGCGCGCTACGGCAAAGTGCTCGGGTCCGCCGTCAATCCCGTGCTGCGCGAGGGCAACTCCGACCGGCGCGCTCCCAAGGCCGTCAAGGACTACGCCCGCAAGCACCCGCACTCCATGGGCGCCTGGTCGCCCACCTCGAAGACCTCCGTCGGCACCATGGGCCACGATGATTTCTTCACCAACGAGAAGTCGGTCACCGTTGCCGCGCCGACCACTGTCCGCATCGAGTTTGTCCCCGCCCCGGCGCCGGCAGGTTCCTCACCCGAGGCGGTCGCCAAGGCGGCGCAAACCATCGTGCTTAAGGAAAAGACGCCGCTGAAGGCGGGCGAAATTCTCGACGCCACGTTCATGAACCGGAAAGCGCTCGGCGCTTTCTTTGCGCAGCAAATCAACAAGGCGAAAAAAGACGGCGTACTCTTCTCGCTTCACCTCAAGGCCACGATGATGAAGGTCTCGGACCCGATCATGTTCGGGCTGTGCGTCCGCGTGTTCTTTAAGGATGTCTTTGCGAAACACGCCGCCACGCTTGCCACCCTTGGCGTGGACCTGAACAACGGCTTCGGCGACCTGCTCGGCAAAATCGAAAAACTCCCCGCCGACCAGAAGGCCGCGATCGACGCCGACATCGCGGC